>DAIODL010000146.1:0-5422 GCA_036746815.1 Desulfobulbus sp. | reverse complement strand
GGCTTCACCGGCATAAAAGACATGCACCCCATTGGCGCAGAGCACATTGACCACGGCAAGCGCGAGCAGAGGTCCACCAAAGCGGTTGTCGAAACCCACCACACAACCCCGGCGCTGCATTTCGGCAAAACTGTTGACCCCCAGAGCCTGACGCAGATTTGCGTCGTTTTCGGCTTCATGATACAGACGCAGGATTGCCGCCGTGACCACGGCCACGGAATGTACAAACAGATCCTTGCCCAGCATGCCCCGCCAGCCGGAAGTGCCAAATTTGATAGGCTGGTTTGGTTGTCCGCTGTTGGTGCGCATTTCGTCCTCAAGGCGTTGATAGACTTCGTCAATGGCGAATTGCCATTGTTTTTTGTCTGCCGCAGCGGCATTGTTCCGGCCGGCAACAAGTTCTTTGATGGCCTCGAAATACCGGCTTTGGGCATGGTTGCCGGTGACAATACAGCGATTTTTTGTATCCTGAATCGATTGGGAGATGCTCATAGTCATGTCCTCAGATTGAGGGTGAGGGGAAAGAGAATTTTGGTGGCTATTATAGCTTTGCATTGATCTGCTTAGCAAGCAGTATGCAAAAATGAAGCCGTTGTTTTTGAAAAGTGTTGTCTAAGAAGGGGAAAGCGGGTTTGCGTTGACGAGATGGCTTCTTTTTTTATACGTCCTGCATTTTTATGACAAATTTTTGTTTAAAAATTGACAAAATATGGCCGCCGATAGATGGGAATGCTAATTTAGATGGTTTTAGATGTAAAAAAAACAGAATGACAACAAGTTACGGATTATCCGAAGCCGTTGCCGCCTCGTCAATGAGCATGATGGGGATATCGTCCCGAATGGGATAGAGCAGATGGCAGACCGGACAGAGCAGGTGCTGTTGATCCTGCTGCAGCTGGACCGGACCTTTGCATTGAGGGCAGGCAAGAATGTCGATGAGTTCTTGTTTGAGCATGGAGATATCCTTTGTACAGAGAGACTGCCGGGGCAGATAAATGTTCATTAGATGGCTTACATAACATCGATAGAAAATGCTCTAATATATTCTACAGCATTGTCAGGTGTCGGTAAAGTATGGTGGTAAACAAATTTTTCTCCCCCCTGGCGGGAATGAGTTGAACAATTTATAGTTGCCGAATCTCCAGGTTGGTTGAACAGAAAAGGCAGTGTTTCGGTGCATGAGGCAGGCGCGGAGCGCGCTTGGTGATGACGTAAAAGAACAGAGAGTGGATGGTATGTCTGAAGCAGTGGTGAAAAAAATTATTCCGGTGACAGAGGCGGTGGGCATGGTGCTGCCGCATGACATCACCGAGGTGGTCAAGGATGAGTTCAAGGGGCGGGCGTTCAAAAAAGGGCATATCATCAGGCCCGAGGATGTGGAGCATCTGCGCCGGTTAGGCAAAGAGCATATTTATGTGCTGCAGCTCGGATCGGGCGAAATCCACGAAAACGAAGCGGCGCTTATGCTGGCCGGCGCCTTGGCTGGTTCAGGCATTACCTATTCTCCGGAGATTGTGGAAGGCAAGGTCAGCTTGCGTGCGTCAACCGATGGTCTGCTGCGGGTTAACCGGGAAGCTTTGTACCGGCTCAACCTGTTGGGCGAGGTGATGTGCGCGACACTGCAGACCTACACCCCGGTAAAAAAGGGTGAGGAGGTGGCCGCCGCGCGCCTGATTCCCCTGGTAGGGGAGCGAAAACTGGTAGAGGAAGCGGCAGCCATTGCCAGGCAGGCTTTTCCGCTGGTGGATGTGGTGCCGTTGCCCGCGGTCAAGGCTGGGCTGGTCATCACCGGCAGCGAAGTGTTTTATGGCCGCATTCAGGACCGTTTTGAAGCGGTTTTGCGGGAGAAACTGGCGATCATCGGGTCGGAAGTGATCCGGGTTGGCTTTGCACCGGATGACGTGTCGCTGATTGCCGATGAAATCAGGAAGTGCCTGGACGCGGGTGCAGAGTTGATTGTGACCTCTGGCGGCATGTCGGTTGATCCTGATGATGTGACCCGTCTGGGCATCCGCAAGGCAGGTGCGGAGGCGGCTGTGTATGGCACGCCGGTGCTGCCGGGTGCCATGTTTCTGTCCGGCAGGATTGGTAAGGTCCCGGTGCTGGGTGTGCCGGCTTGCGGCATGTTTTACAAAATCACGGTGCTGGATCTGGTGCTGCCGCGGGTACTTATTGGTGAACATATCGGCCGCAAAGAGCTGGCCGCACTCGGCCATGGCGGTCTGTGCCGGCAGTGCGGTGAGTGTCGCTATCCGGTATGCAGTTTTGGAAAATCGTAACGGCGCGTGATCAGAAACACGTCAACGCCATGGTAACCGTTGCGTGGCTGGATAGGTATGCTAATATATTCCTGATATTTGCCGGTTTACTCGTCTTTGCACGGATAGCCGGTGTCTCGCGGGCACTGGGAGCCGCAGGCATCGCAGTCGGTAAAAGTTGAGCCCTGGTCACAGAAGCGGGCGAAACCGTTGATCAGCTCTTTGCCGCCGCGGGGACAGAACGAGAGAAAGCGGATAAAATCGACCATACGGGTGATGATTTCAGGCGGTGCGGTATGCTCAATTTTGCAGGCTGCCTCCTCCGCCAGTTCTTCGTTGATGGCCAGTATGTCAGTGAAAAAATGTTTGAGCGAGGTGTGGCGGAGAATCACATCTTCAGCCGCCAATCGTCCTTCCTCGGTCAGGGTGATGGCCCCATAGGGGGCGTAGTTGATGAGACCTTTGCGAGACAGGGCACGCAGAGCCTCGGTTACGGACGCACCACTGACGGAGAGGCGGGCGGCTATATCCTTGCCGCGGGCGACCTGTTTTTCGCTGATCAAATGGCAGATGGTTTCGATATAATCTTCCAGGCTCGCGCTGAGTTGTTGAGTGGGGGACATCACTTCACTCCGCATAAGTGAATTTTATTTTATGCCTTCAAGACGTACCTATTTAAGACGTGAGCGTCAAGGAGAATGTCCCCCCAGGGCTTCTGCTTCATATCTCCGGTATACTCCATGCTCCAGGAACTGCATGTACAAAATCTGGCGTTGATTGATGCCCTGCATCTGGATCTCTCTTCGCAGGAAAACGGGCTTATTGTCCTTACTGGTGAAACCGGCGCGGGCAAGTCGATCATCCTGCAGGCGCTGAATCTGCTGACCGGTGGACGCGGTACGGGTTCGCTGGTGCGCGGCGACTGCGCTCAAGCCACTATTGACGCCACCTTTTCCGTGCGTCCGGATCACCAGCAGCTTCAGAGTCTGTTGCAGGAACATGGGCTCGCGGACGGTAACAACTGCATCATCCGCCGTATCCTTACCCAGGAGGGGCGCTCCAAACTCTTTGTCAACGATCAGGGCGTGACCAGCCGCCTCTGCACCGAGCTGGCCGCTGATCTGATCAATATCGCCGGCCAGCACGATCAGCAGCTTCTGCTTGATGCCCGCAACCATCTCTATTTTCTTGATGATTTTGGTGAACTGGGGGCCATGCGCCACCAGTTCGGCCAGGTGTACCGGCGCTGGCAGCAGGCCAACAGTGTGCTCCAGGATCTGCTGGGTAAAGAACAGGGTAGGGAGCAGCAGCGTGATTTTCTGAAATTTCAGCTGGAGGAAATCCGCAAGTGCAATCCTGTGGTGGGCGAGGATGAGCAGCTGGCTAAGGAGCGCGAGCAGCTGAAATCCTCGGATGTCTTGCTCCGGCTGCTTGGAGAGAGCTGCGGCGCGCTTGCCGACCTGGTGACGGGATCACTTGTTGAGATCCGCAAAAATATCGAACACGCGGCGACCATTGATGGCACACTGGCACCGCTTGCGGAACGCATCGCCTCTGCTGGATATGAGCTTGAGGATGTGTCCGCCTCTCTGGAGCAGTACCGGGAGGCCATTCCTCTTGATGCCTCGCGTCTGGAGTGGATCGCGGAGCGGCTGGCGACGCTGAAACAGTTGCAGCGCAAATATGGGGCAACGCTTGAGGAGGTCATTGCCGTGGCCGATCGTGCAGAGGAAGAATTGGCCGTACTGGAGAGCCTGGATGATAAAATCCGTCGGGCGCGGGCAGAACTTTCCCAGGTGGCCGGCGAGGTACAGAAGAGCGCGGAAGCACTCAGTCAGGCCCGTCAGGTGGTGGCGGGAAGACTTGCGGACGGCATGGAGCGGGAGCTTGCCTCCCTGCATTTTCATCAGGCCGTGTTTAAGGTCGCTCTCACCACGTCCGCCGCAGGTGCGGTCGAGCACATGCAGGCAACAGGGCAGGACCAGGTGGAGTTCCACTTTTCCGCCAACCCCGGTGAACCGGTGAGACCGTTGGCAAAGATTGTCTCCGGCGGTGAATTATCACGGTTGATGCTCGCCATGAAATGTCTACTCGCCCGCCGCGATCAGGTGGACACGGTGATTTTTGACGAGGTGGATGCCGGTATCGGCGGCCAGGCTGCTGAGGCGGTGGCTGAGAAGATCGGCGAGCTGGCCGGGCATCATCAGGTGGTGTGCATCACCCATCTGCCGCAGATCGCCGCCTGGGCGGATGTGCATTTCAAGGTGGAAAAAGAAGTGAAAGATGGACGCACCCGCACCATGATTAATCTTTTGGACGCGCCCGCCCGCGTGCAGGAGCTGGCACGCATGCTCGGTGGTGAGTATCCCACGCCGCAGACCCTGGCCTTTGCCGATGACCTCATTGCCCGCAGCAACCGGAGAAAAGCCGCATGGTCCAAGTAACCGCGCTGGCCCTCTTTTCCGGAGGTCTGGATTCCATCCTCGCCTGCAAGGTCGTGGCGGCGCAGGGCATCAACGTGATTGCCCTGAAATTTGTCTCCCCTTTTTTTGATCATGATCTTCTGGAGCGACGGGAAGAGTATGCTCGGCAAACGCTCGATAAATACGGGTTTAGGGCCGAGGTGGTGGACATCAGCGAGGAGTATGTGCAGATGCTCAGGCATCCGGCGCATGGGTATGGCAAGCATTTCAACCCCTGCATTGACTGCAAGATCCTCATGATACGCAAGGCACGGGAGCTGATGAATCACTACGGCGCCTCGTTTCTGGTGTCAGGCGAGGTGATCGGACAGCGGCCCATGTCGCAGCGCCGGGATACCCTGCGGGTGATTGAGCGGGATTCCGGCTGCGAGGGGCTGCTGTTGCGGCCACTCTGCGCGCAGCTTTTGGAGCCGACCCGTGCAGAGCTGGACGGATTGGTGGACCGGGAAAGGCTGCACCGATTTTCCGGTCGAGGCAGAAAAGAGCAGAAACAGCTGGCAGCAGCGTTCGGCGTGACGGATTATCCAGGCCCGGGCGGTGGATGCATGTTGACTGACGCCAACCTTTCCGAACGGATTCGCCGGGTTTATCATGGCCTTTTTTCCTTTGGGGCAGGCCATGCAGCCGGGGTGATCGCGGATATGCGGATGCTCAGCATTGGCAGGCAGTTTCAGCTTGATT
>DAIODL010000145.1:0-5471 GCA_036746815.1 Desulfobulbus sp. | reverse complement strand
GCAGGATTTACCTCGGGTGCGGTGAACAGGAGTCAAAGGATAGATGTATACCTTTGTGTGCTCGAACATGCTGAGGTTGCGTAATTCTGTATAATTATTTTTTTGTTTGCCCAATGAAAACGAACCAAAAGAACAGCACCCCCGCCAGGCTTGTTTCCCGAGCTGCCGATGGGTACTCATCTCTCAATAAAGAGAGATTTTTTTTCCTGAGAAAACCGTAAAAACTTTTTCTCAATGCCATCTGTATCAAGGATGAAAAATATGCATATCCAGTATGATGTGAATCGGCTTATCACGCCGGAACAATTTGTTGCGTTGTTAAAAAAGACCACCCTGGGCGCGCGGCGGCCCATTGATGATCAGGCATGCATCGCGGGGATGCTGGCGCAGGCGGATCTGCTCATCTCCGCCTGGATGGGGGAAGAACTCGTCGGTATTGCCCGTTCCGTGACGGATTTTCACTTCTGCTGCTATCTCTCCGATCTGGCGGTGGCGGAACAGATGCAGGCAAAGGGTATTGGCAGGGAACTGATCCGGCAGACCTTTGCGCGCCTGCACAAGGGTTGCAAGGTGATTCTGCTGGCCGCGCCGCAGGCGACCGCATATTATCCGAAAATCGGGTTTACGCGGCACGACAGCGCTTGGTTGATGTCGGATATTGACGAATTGCGGTAACATTCGCATCCGTGTTTCTGATGCGGCCAAGATGGGCCGTGATGGTGAGATTTCCTGGAGAAACTGCATGGCATTTGATCTTTCAAATACGTTGGTCGTGGGGATTTCCGCGACCGCACTCTTCGATTTAAGTGCAGAGGATGCCCTCTTCCGGCAGCAGTCTGCCGAAGATCGTGAAAACGCGATGACAATCTACCGGAAAGCCATGCAGGCCAAGGAAAACGAGGAGCTTTCCCCTGGCGCGGGTTATCCGCTGGTGGAGGCGCTTTTGAATTTGAATCGCTTCCAGCCCGAGGGCGAACCGCCGCTGGTCGAGGTGGTGGTCATGTCGCGCAACAGTCCGGAAACAGGGCTGCGTGTGTTGAACAGCATCAGAAAACGGAAATTGGGCATTACCCGTTTTGCCTTTACCGCTGGGGAAGCGGTGGTGGATTACCTGGACGCGTTTGATGTTGACCTGTTTCTGAGCACAAATGTGGAGGACGTGCAGCGCGTTATTGATTCGCGTTCGTGCGCGGGTGCGGTGCTGACCTCGCCTCCGGTTGATCCGAGTCTGATGGCAAGCGGTCAGGTACGCATCGCCTTTGATGGGGATGCGGTGCTTTTTTCCGATGAGAGCGAGCTGGTATTTAAGACCCGCGGGTTGGAAGAATTTCAGAAGGTGGAAGATCTGGAGCAGGATAACCCTCTCAAGGAGGGACCGTATGCCTCACTGCTGGTGAAATTAAGCCATCTGCAGGATCGTCTGCCGGGGATGGTAGAGTTTTCGCCCGTGCGTATCGCCCTGGTGACCGCCCGCAGCAGCCCCGCGGAGATGCGGGTGGTGAAAACGCTCCGCCACTGGGGCGTGTACGTGGATGAGGCGTTTTTTCTAGGCGGTGTCGAGAAAACCAAGGTGCTTACCGCGTTCCGGCCGCACATTTTTTTTGATGACCAGGACGTGCACCTTGATGCGGCCTCAAAGTACGTGCCGTCCGGCAAGGTGCCGCATCATTCCAGCTCGCAGTTGAATGAACCGAAAAGCGCTGCGGCAGATAGAAAAGGCCCAGAAAAGAAGCTGGCGGACGAGGTTGAACCCGCATGATTTCAGTGATTATCCCCGCGCATAACGAAGAGCATTGGATTGGCGCCTGCGTGCAGAGTATTCGCGAGTCATTTGAGCATGTTGCAGAGCCTTACGAGGTTATCGTGGTGGATGACGCCTCCACCGATGCGACAAACCGGATTGCCCGGGAACTGGGGGCGCGTACCCTGCAGGTGGAGTACCGGAACATCGCGGCCGTCCGCAACGCCGGGGCGCGAGAGGCGAAAGGGAATGTGTTTTTCTTTGTGGATGCGGACACACAGCTCAACAGACAGGCCGTGGCTGCAGCATGTGAGGCGTTACGTACAGGAGCTGCGGGGGGCGGATTTCTGCCTATTTTTGATGTTAAGCTGCCCCTGTGGGCCAAATGGTTCTATGTCAATGCCTGCCTGGCTGGCAGGCTGCTGCGTCAAACGGGCGGCTGTTTTCTGTTCTGTACCCGGGAAGCGTTTGACGCGATTGGGGGATTTCGCGAAAATATCTACACGGGTGAGGATGTGGCCTTTGGCAGAGCGGTGAACAAAGTAGGACGTTTTGTGGTACCCGGCCCCAAGGTGGTTACTTCCGGCCGCAAAATAGACATGACCAATCCCTGGAATCTGCTGCACTTTGGGATCGGCTTTACTGTGCATGGTCCGGGCCACCAGACAAAATGGATGCATGACATGCTGTATGGCGAGCGTGCCCAGAAGGCGAGGGACAAGGCGAAGACCGGTGAGAATGGCAAGCGTCCAGGGTAAAGATGGATGGTCAGTCCCCCATCATGGCTGGAAGGGCTTTTTCTTATGGAAAAACGTATAAAAAATGCGAAGTTCCGCTGAAAGCATCCTCAGATCCCCCAGGGCAAAACGCACCGTATCGCCTGGCCTGCGCTGGCTCAGGCGGAAAATATCCCGCGCGCAAACAACGCCCAGAACCGGATAGCCGCCGGTGCTTTGCCTGTCATTGAGCAGAATGATCGGGCCCCCCGCAGTCGGCACCTGAATAGTTCCGCAGGGGACGCCGATGGATAAAATATTTCCCTTTTTCGTTGTCAATCGCGGGCCGGAAAGCCGGTAGCCCATACGGTCGGCATCCTGAGTTATGGTATAGCTGCTGTTGAGGCACTGCTGCACCGAATCGGCAGTAAATTCATGAAAATTATACCCCGGGAAAAAACGCAGGGTGAGTGGCGCCGTGTAATCGGGGATATCCTCTGCGGGCACCCGTTCACCCGCCCTGATTGCCGTATCAAGACCAGCGCTTTCTGGATAGAAGAGGGTGTCTCCGGCGGCAAGCCCGTTGCCATGGATCCCGCCGGTTTTTTCTCGTATGGCCGTGGAGGCACTTCCGAAGAAATGTGGAACATACAAACCACCGGCTATGGCCAGATACATCCGTAACCCACTTTCGGCTATCCCCACGCAGAGCGTATCACCTCTGGAAACGCGTATTGAGGACCAGGTATCAACCTCTATCCCGTTCAGACGCAGCTCTGCGTCAGCTCCGGTAAGAGCAATAAGCGCTGACGCATTGAATTGAAAAGAACAGTTGCCAAGCAGTATTTCAAGACTAGCCGCGTCTGGCTGGTTACCCACCAGCCGGTTCGCCCAGAAAAAGGCGTGCTTGTCCATGGCTCCGGCTTCGGCAAGTCCGAGCTGTTGGCATTGCCGGCGGCCGGCATCCTGAATAGTGGTCAGAATACCACCGCTAATAACCTGCATGCAGCCCATTACAATACCCCGCCCAGATCAAGGAATTCTTTTCGGCTGATCGCTTTGAACTGTACCATGTCGCCCTGCTGCAGAAGACTTGGCCTGGCTCTTGATGCATCAAAAACCGTTAGCGGCGTGCGGCCGATAATATGCCAGCCTCCTGGCATCTCCAGCGGGTATATAGCGGTCTGGAAATCGGCGATGGCCACGCTGCCCGCCGGTATTTTCAGCTGGGGTGTTTTGCGCCGTGGAAGCCGCAGTTTTTCCGGAAGATCTCCCATATAGGCAAAGCCAGGGCAGAAACCGATCATATAGACGAAAAAAGGCTGTGCGGTATGCAGTGTAATGAGCTCTTCCAGACTGCAGCCGGTGTCAGCAAGAATTTCTTCCATATATTCGGCAACCTCAGCATCATACCAGGCCGGTATTTCTATTACTTCCCCTGCGGCCTGCCTGCTGTTACGCGGCAGGTCTGCCAATACGTTTTGCAACTCTCCCGGAAAATTCCGTTCACTCCAGGGTTGAAACGTTACCAGCAGCGCGTTGTAGGAAGGGATGGAGTTAAGGAGCTGATCGCCGAAATGATTGAGTACAGCATCGCCACAACGGGCAATGAACAGAGAAAGATCGGTGCTGCAGGGTTCTCCAAAACGGACCAGCAGCGAATTCTCCGATACCTGATCAATGGTAAAAAGCGGTTCAGCCATGAGCGTTGATGATGGTTCTGAATTGCCGGACAAGTGCTACGCCCTTGCCATCGCCATGCACGCAAAGTGTATCAACAGGAACGAGGAGTTCGACTCCGTTGATGGAGCAAATCGGTTTTCCTGTGGAGAGATCCTGCACACGTTTAATCATTTGCTCCTGGCTCAGCATTGCTCCGGGATTTCCGCGTTGCACCAGACGGCCGTCATCTTCATAGCCTCGATCAACAAAGCCTTCCAGAAGCAACTCAACATGGTACTTTTCGGCATGCTGTTTGTGCTTCTGCCAGTCTGTGGTAGCCAGGATCATGAGTTGCACCTCATAGATCCGGGCAGCATCCAGGAGCGCGTCCATGATGTCCTCATTGCCCATCATGGCATGATACAGAGCCCCATGCGGCTTGATATATGCCAGAGGCACCTCGTGCAGCCTGCAAAAGGCGGAAAGCGCGCCGATCTGATAGAGAACGGAATTTTTTACTTCTGCGGCACTGAGCGCCATTTGCCTGCGGCCAAATCCCTGCAGATCGGGATAGCCCGGATGCGCGCCGACAGTAACACCATGCGTGGCAGCCAGAGCCACTGTCGCGCTCATCACATCAGGATCGGAAGCATGCATACCACAGGCTATATTGGCCATGTCAATGGAGGGCATGACCTCGCTGTCCGCGCCGATGGTGTAATTGCCGAAACTTTCTCCCATGTCACAGTTCAATAGCATTGAAATACTCCACGTATACGTTGGTTGCCCAAAAATACCTTTTGCATATCGTTTTGATAATACGTCCATCCCAATCCTTTTGCAAAGGATAGGGAGAGTTTGCGCCAGCTGCTACAGGGGAAAGGTCACGGCCTGGAAACGGCCAAGTCTTGTGGATGGCCAGCTTTGCGCCATCCTGAGAGTGGGGAGAGGCGAAGAGGTCACAGCGGGAAAATAATACATCAAAAGATACAAATTTTTTCCACAACCTGATCCCGTCATAACTCAAATAAAAAAGGAGTTATAACCGGATGGTTATAACTCCTTGAATATGCTTGGCGCGCCTGGAGGGATTCGAACCCCCGACCTACGGATTCGTAGTCATGTTCCCCTGAGCTTTGCAACCTCATCATTTGCAACAACATACTGAAAATTCAGAATAAAATTTTTCTAAATTGTGGCAGATATCACAACCTAACACTGATTTTGGATTAATTTTCTCACACAAATTCACACATGGAAATGTGAGAGGGATCGGGTGTGTCAGGTCATAATTACGATCTGACAGACAATATGAAATCACCTACCATAATTATCCCCAATATATGTCATTC
>DAIODL010000144.1:0-5477 GCA_036746815.1 Desulfobulbus sp. | reverse complement strand
ATCTGAAGGATGTGCAGGTCAACATCGGGGAGAAGACCGTGGCCATTGCCATGGAACCGGTCCGAGTTGCGGGAGCCAATAATATCCTGGTGCTGCACATGCTGCCGCGCGTTGGCTCTCCCCAATAATTTTTTAACCCAGGAGCCCATTATGTCTGATAACTGCCTGTTCTGCAAAATTATCCGTGGAGAAATCCCGGCAGCTAAACTGTACGAGGATGATGAAGTCCTCGCCTTTCGTGATATCGCCCCTCAGGCCCCGGTGCATTTTCTGGTGGTTCCCAAACACCATGTAAGCGGCCCTGCAGCCGTGCGCGAGCAGGACGACCATATCGTCGGCAAAATGATGCGCGTGGGCAGTGAACTCGCCAAGAAAGAAAATATTCCCGACTTCCGCCTGGTGTTCAACAATGGTGAGCAGGCAGGACAGACCGTGTTCCACCTGCATATGCACGTGCTTGGCGGCCGTAACATGGCCTGGCCTCCAGGCTGAGCCCAGCCCGCAAAACAGCTTCAGCCATTTTATCTCAACCAGAACAGGGGTGCCGCATAGCTGCGACTCCCTGTTTTTTTATTTGAAGCAGGAAGAACTCGATGAAAACAATTGGTTTAGTGGGCGGCATGAGCTGGGAAAGCACGCTCACCTACTACCGGATCATTAACGAGGGCGTCAATAAAAGGTTTGGGGGTCTACATTCCGCGCAAATCATCCTCTACAGTGTTGACTTCGATACCATTGCAAAATTACAGCGCGCGGGCGACTGGGCAGGAACAGCGCACATTCTCTCAAAGGCGGCTCGAAACATTCAGAATGCCGGCGCTGATTGTTTACTCATCTGCTGCAACACCATGCACAAGGTGGCCCCTGAAATCGAGGCAGCAGTGCACATCCCCTTACTGCACATCGCGGACACGACAGCGGAAATTCTTCTCCAAGAGGGGATCAAAACAGTTGGCCTGTTGGGTACGGCCTTTACCATGGAGCAAGATTTCTACAAAGAAAGGTTTATCAGCAAGTATGGTCTGAAAATATTGATCCCCAATGAACATGACCGGCAGCTTGTGCACAGCATCATCTTCAAGGAACTCTGCCTCGGCAGGACTGCATCCGCTTCAAAATCTGAATATTTGCGCATCATCGACGAGTTATCCGCCCAGGGAGCAGAAGCCGTGATTCTTGGATGCACGGAAATCGGCATGCTGGTCAGTCAGGCCGACACGAAGATACGGCTTTTCGATACCACCGTCATTCACGCTGAAAAAGCGGTGGAGTACGCAACAGCAGGGTAAGATAAAAAACACTGACACCAAAAAGGGCTCTTGCCCGTTCCTCTTCCCCCTTGAGCCTGATGCCCCGGCCAGTGCTTCAGGAGGGCAGCATGCCGTACAGGTAGTTGATGACATCGGTACGGGTGACAATACCGATGACCTTGTCTTCCTGCACTACCGGCAGATGCCCCACATCTTTCCGCACCATCAGCTCCGCCGCCGCGCTGGCCTGGGCGGCGGGCGTGATGGTGAGCACGTCGCGGGTCATGAACGCCTTTACCGGGCTGGACCACTGTTTTTCATACCGCAGTTTCTTCAGGTCCCACAGCACCACAATCCCCTGCAAACGTCCCGCTTCTGCCACCACCACACCGCGAATCCGCTCCTCCTCCATAATCCGCTGAATCTCGGTCATGGGTGTGTCGGGAGCCACCATGGTCACGGGGAACGACATCATGTCCGCCACCCTGGGGCCTCCCGGCTGCGCTTCCTGCAGGGACTCGAGAATCTGTTGGCAAATGGTATCCACGTGAGCTTCGCCAGCATGCAGGGTCGCTGAACCGGCGCCGGGATGGCCACCGCCGCCAAAGGGCTGCAAAATAACGCGCACATCAATTTCCGGAGTGGAGCTGCGCCCGATGATAAAAACATCCCCGCCTTCATTGACCAAAACGGCGAACACCGCCTCCGCATTGACAATTTTACCATAGAGCTGCACCACCATGGCCAGCTCCACGTATTTGCGCACGTCCACCACCGCGAGGAAGACCCGTTTACCGCGAATTTCATGGAGCACTCCCCTGTGCATCAGCTGAAACAGTACCCGCTTCTGCTCCTCACCGTAGGCAATGTTCAGAAAATCCACCACGATGTTGAGATCAGCGCCCTGTTCCAGTAGAAAAGCCGCCGCGCGTGCATCCAGAGGGGTGGTGGAATTAAAGGTGAGCTGGCCAGTGTCTTCGTAGATACCCAGCAGAAAAAGCGTGGCCTGTAACGGGGAGAGCTGGACCTGCCGCTTTTGCAGCGCATCCACCAGGAGCGACACTGTGGCCCCGACCTGTTCCACATGCTCCTCAGTAGCCATAATGTCGCCGGGCGGAAGATGATGATCCCACAAAATTATCTCCACCCCGGCTTTGCCCCCAAGCTGCAGGCGGTGCTCCAGACGGCTCCAGTGGCTGGTGTCGACCACAATCAGGCGCCGCACTGCTTCGGGATCCACTTCACGAGCCAGCACCATGGGCACCGAGGTCTTATGCAGCGAGAGAAATCGTTGCACATTGGCGTTCACATGGCCAGGGCACACGGCAACCGTGTCCGCGTAAAGAAGCGTGGCGGCGATCATCGAGGCCAGTCCATCAAAATCGGTATTTTTATGGGTGGTGACAATATCCATGCAGTCAAAAAAAGGGCTTGAGGGAACCTGAGTGCAACGCTGTTTCGGATTTCGGAGCCAGAGGAGTGAACTGTTCCTCATCAAAAACACCACAGATAGACAAAAGTGTCAATGCAGGAAGGCCATTTTGCGGCCTGTGATGAAGCGCCGCGCAAAAAAACGGGCCGTAAAAATGCAAAAAATGACCGGTTAAAATGTCTCAACACGGTCAATTTTTTTTTGAAATTAGATTAAGCGGCGTCAATTTCCAATTAAAAGCTCTGTCCTTTTCTTGGTTCGAGCCCCTTCCTTCCTACTCATTGAGTATTTCAGTTCCACCTCTTCAATCCAAAACTGCTTGAAAATATCACGAACCTCCGGCGTATCGTTAATGGTCATCAAAAAACGCCCGGAAATATGTGAAAGGCACTCTGCAAGATCATAAAAATCCTGATCAACAAAATTGTGATCGTATCCGTTTATTTTCCAGTAAGGTGGATCAAGAAAAAATAAAGTATGGTCCCTATCATACCGACGAATCAAATCCCTAAAATCCAGACATTCTATCACCACCTGTCCTAGACGCATCCAAGTATCTTCAAGCATACGCTGCAGCGTAAACAAGTTAAGCCGAGGAGCGCTGGTTGTAGTCGTTCCAAAAATGCGCCCCTGAACACGCCCACCAAAACACATCCGTTGCAAATAAAGATATCTGGCCGCTCGCTGAACGTCAGTTAGGGTATTGGGTTGAACCTGCATAAGGCGTGTAAATTCATCCCGAGAAATCAACACATATTTAAACTGGCGATAAAGTTCTTCAGGATGATTTTTAACGACCCGATAAAGGGTGATTAAATCACGATCAATATCATTGATCACCTCAATTCCGCTGGGAGTTTTAGCAAAAAAAACATTGGCCGCTCCGGCAAAAACCTCAACATAACAGTGATGTTGCGGAAACTTGTTGATAATAATTTTTGCTAAACGACTTTTTCCTCCAAAATAAGGTATAAGTAACCCCAAAACAGTCCTCTTGTGTAACCACAGGTAATGTGCTATTACCCCGGTGCGCTGATCCAAGCGTGCCTCGGGGCTATAGCAGGTGAACCTGCGGACCTCCTTCCGTGTTGGCGCACGGTTGGATGGTTCGGGGAGGTGTTCCCCTCCCCAGCTCCGTCCTAAAAACTATTCACTCCAAGTATTTTCCTGAACAGCCTCAATGGTGGTTGCAGCCGCTATTTCCGTTTTCAACGCTTGCAGCTTTTGAAAATCAACCCAATCGCGTGCAACAATAGCAGCCAGCAAACCGGACAAATCAGCGGCAGTGAATGCCGGTTGCGAATTATCAGCAGCCTGCCAGTAATAACCATCCGGCAACGCAATGCCTCCATCCACATATACAGCGATAGCGGATTTGATCGCGGTTCTCGATGATTCATCGGCCTGGAAATCTGCCGCCACTCCGGCAGCGGTGGTAAAGCTTATATCAGCGTATTTGAGTTTTTTATAGGCGGAGGTAACGCTAGATTTTTGCATCTCTTGGGCATCACTCAGTAATTGTGCCGCATCGGGAGCGGCCGCATTCGAGGTAAAAACACCACTATCGCATGCCCACCTGATATCACACAATACCCCATCAGGTACAGGATACGTCTGTCCAGATGGGGCCAACCAATCATCAGGAGCATCTACAATATTGGTAACAATCCCATCGGTTACAATTGCCTTTCTCATGCGTATTCCTCCACGATGATTAATCCGACTTTTCCATTCGCTCCGGCCTTTGCCGAGGTTGACACTGCATAGGATGCTGCAGCACCAGCCCCACCGGAACCATATCCTGATCCGGTATTCGGTGTTGATGCGGCGGAAGAATATCCACCACCATTACCCAGTTGACTTTTGCCGCCCCGGCCGCCGATAATGGCATTCGTATCGTATTCCAAATCAAAAGGCGCAGCTCCACCCTCGCCGGGTATCGATACTGTTACCGCGGTTCCGCTACACGCATCAGAAGCACTCAAAGAAGCACCCGATGCAATTGTAAAATAGGAGCTAGCTCCGAAAGTCCCACCATTGCCGCCCGGACAAGAAAGATATGAGCCAAAAGTTGTAGTTCCTCCTGATCCACCATTTGTAGTTGATGATCCAGTGCCACCCGCTCCTATCGTATACGTAATAGTGCTGATAGCAGATACATCGATCAAAGATGTTTCGCCGTAGGCGCCTGCACAACCACCCCATCCGGATGATATATATCCAGCGGTACCATTATCTTTGGCCCCACCGCCAGCCCCTCCGCCACCGACACCCTTTACTCGGATAAATCGTGTGCCAGTGGTTTTCGTGTAAGTTCCAGAGGTTGTGAGGTACTTGATATTTATCAGATTTCCGTGCGGGGCAGGATTAAGCAGCACCCATGCTGTAAGAGTGGAATCATATTGCAAAAGCATCCAGTAGCCTGCGGCTGATATATCGCCAGCAACCAGAGCCGATACAGCACCCTTCACAATCGTGAACGCGGCAATCGTGCCGCTGTTCGGTGTAAATGTCGGGGTCGTGGTGGCGTTTGCATACGCTGCCCGTACACATACCAGCATTCCATTTGTGAGCGTAGCAATGGCCGGGGTGAACGCGGCGGTGATAGCATTGGCGGTACCTGCGGCAGTCGCCACACGCATTACTCCTCGCTGTAGCGCCGTCTGCACCTGTGTTTTTACATCACCATCCAACGTCTGCCCGGAGTTTTCCACCAGGGCCGCCAGTTCCTCCTGGACATTATTCAGCCATTCCGCTGTAACCACCGTACCCTTGGTATTGGTGGATGGATCACC
>DAIODL010000143.1:0-5525 GCA_036746815.1 Desulfobulbus sp. | reverse complement strand
GGAGGTGGTGTTCGCCTTCCGCCGTTATCAGGCCAATCAGCTGGCCTTCTCGACATCGTCCGTTACCAGCCAGATGAATCTGTACGAGACCGGGCACGCGGTATTTTCCGATCCCAAGGAACTGCGCAAACAGGTGGGGCTGCCGGAAGAACCGCCGACCTCGGCCTATGACGAACAGGCGCAGAAGGAAATTCAAACCCTGATCAACGACGGCCCCATGGGCGAGTTGGGACTTTTTTAAGGAGACGTGGCCATGGAAAAAATCGGTTTATATCTCGGTTGCAACATTCCACTGAAAGCACCGGACATCGAGCAGTCCATCCGGAAAATTTTTCCGGTCCTGGGCATCGAGCCGGTGGATCTTCCCGGTGCCTCCTGCTGCCCGGCCTGGGGCACGGCGCCTTCCTTTGACATGACCACCTGGTGCGCCATCTCCAGCCGCAATATTACCATTGCGGAGAATCTGGGCGTGGACATCATGACCGGCTGCAACTCCTGCTTTGGCGTGCTCTCCGAGGCCAGGCATTTCATGGAAAATCCGGAACAGCGCAAGGCAGTGAACGCGCAGCTGGCGGGCATTCACCGTGAATACAAGGGCACCTCGGACATCTACCATGTGGCCCATGTGCTGCATGAGAAAGTAGGCGTGGAGAAGATCCGCGAAAACCTGAAATATTCCCTCGACGGGCTCAAGATCGCGGTGCAGACCGGCTGCCACACCCTGTGGCCTTCGGATGTGTACAAGGTGAAGGAGAAAAATCCCTTCTACCCCACCATTCTCCGGGAACTCTGCGAAGCCACCGGCGCCACGGTGCCCCATTATTCGCGGCTGGAAAGCTGCTGCGGCATGGGCGGCATGCGCTCCACGGATGCGGAGAAGTCGCTCAATCTCTTCCGTGACAAGCTGATATCCATCAAGGAAGAGACGGATGCGGACATGGTGGTCACCACCTGCTCCTCCTGCTTCCTGCAGTTCGACATGTCGCAGCCCATTTTGAAAGAACGCGGTTTGATTGATTTCGAACCGATTCCGACCTTTTACTATACCCAGTTACTGGCCCTGGCCATGGGCTTTGATCCTGCCCAGGTGGCATGTATCTCGCAGATCGACCGCAGCGCGGCCATCAGTGAGATCCAAAGCGAAAAACGTCTGATCAAGGAGGTGGCCTGATGTCCTTCATGCCTAATATTGTCGGCTTTGCCTGTCAGTGGTGCACCTATGCCGGTGCCGATCTTGCCGGAAACCTGCGCGCCAAGTATCCGGCCTCGATCAAGCTGATCAAGGTGCCCTGCTCGGGCCGCGTGGAGCCTGAGTTTGTCATGGAAGCCCTGGCCAACGGGGCGGACGGGGTGCTGGTCGGCGGCTGCCATTTTGGCGACTGCCATTACAAGACCGGTAACTACAAAACAGCAAACCGTATGAAAATTTTGAAAAAATTACTGGAAGACAGTGGCTTTGATTCCCGCCGCTTCCGTCTGGAATGGATCTCCGGCGCCGAGGGGTACAAGTTTGCCGAGGTGGTGGAGGAATTTACCAAGGAGTTGCAGGAGTTAGGGCCCAACCCGCTCAAGGGAGGAAATGGCAATGGCAGATAAACTGAAAACCGCCTTTTTGCTGGCTGGCGGCTGTGCAGGCTGCGAAATGGCCGTGGTCGACCTGTCGGAAAAACTGGTCGATGCCCTGGAGCATCTGGAAATCGTGTTCTGGGCGCCCACCGTGGCCGATGTAAAATACAAGGATCTGGAAGACATGCCGGACAAGTCCATTGATCTGGCCTTTGTTGACGGCATGATCCGCAACAGCGAGAACCTGCACACCGTAAAGGTGCTGCGGGCAAAATCAAAGATTCTGGTGGCCTTTGGTGCCTGCGCCACCCTGGGGGGTATTGCGGCCCTGGGCGATCTGCACACCAAGGAGGAGCTGTTCAAGCAGGCGTACAAGGATTCCTTTTCCACGGACAACCCCGATGACGTGTATCCCACGCCCGAGTACCTGCTGGACGGCAAGTACGACCTGACCATCCCCACCTTTCTGGACAACTGTTCCACCATTGCCCAGGTGGTGGATGTGGATTATTTCGTGGGCGGCTGCCCGCCGCACCCTTCTTTTGTGGGTAAACTGGTGGAAGCCATCGTGGCCGGTAATCTGCCGCCGGCGGGCTCCTGGCTGACAGCCGGCAAGGCGGTGTGCGACAGCTGCAAACGCAACCCGGCCCTTACCGGCGCAGAGCGTATTCCTGTGGGCGAGATCAAGCGCACCATTGATGGGCGGCCTGATCCCAATGTCTGTCTCCTGCAGCAGGGCTACATGTGTTTTGGCCCGGTCACCCAGGGTGACTGCGGCGCGTCGTGTCTCAATGTGAACATTCCCTGTCGTGGCTGTGGCGGGCCCATTCCCGGTGTCAAGGACTTCGGCGCCCGTTGTCTCTCCGCCCTGGCATCCAGCATGGAAAACGAGGCGGCTGCCGAGCAGTTCATCGAAAAATACAACAATATGGCCAAGATGTTTTACCGCTACAGCCTCTCATCCTCGAAACTGGAGCATCGTCTCGCCGAGCATAAGGAGAAAGCAGTATGAAAAAAATCGAAATCAGCCCGATCACCCGGCTCGAGGGGCATGGCAAGATAGCCATCTTCCTGGATGACAACGGCAATGTGGACGACGCTTTTTTCCAGACCGTTGAATTCCGGGGGTTTGAAAAATTTCTCCAGGGCATGCCCATGGAAGAGGTGCCGCGGACGGTATCCACGGTCTGCGGTGTCTGCCGCGGCGTGCATTTCACCGCCTCGATGAAGGCCTCGGACGGCGTGTTTGGCGTCACTCCGCCGTCGGCCGGCCGTAAATTGCGCGAACTGTTCTTCAATGCCCATTATGTGGAGGACCATTCGGTCATTCTCTATGCCCTGGGATTGCCGGATTTCGTGGTCGGCCCGGAGGCCAATCCCGCGCAGCGCAACGTGGTAGGCCTCATCAATGCCGTGGGGGCGGAGGTTGGCCGTGAAGTCCTGCGCAAACGCGGACTCGCGGTGAAGATCTTCGAGCTGCTCGGCGGCAAGCCCAACCATCCGGTGGCAGCCATCCCCGGAGGCTGGTCCAAGCAGCTCAATGAGGAGGAGCGCAGGCAGATCGAGGAATGGTCCAAGGAACTGGTGGGACTGGGCGAACTGACGCTTAAGGTCTTTGATGATGTGGTCCTCAAGAACGACAAGTACATGGAGCTGGTCACCGGCGATATGTATAAGGTCGAGGTGGGCTACATGGGTTCCGTGGATGATCAGGACCGCATCACCTACTATGACGGCACCCAGAAGATCATCGATTCCGAGGGCAAGCTGGTGGGCACCTTCAAGGGTAAGGAGTATCTGGACTTCATCTCCGAGCGTGTGCAACCCTGGACCTACCTCAAGTTTCCCTATCAGAAGAAGATCGGTCCCTGGAAGGGCATTGTCGAAGGCCCGGGCACCAATATCTACAGCGTTGGCCCGCTGGCGCGCATGAACATTGTCAAATCCATGGACACGCCGCTGGCACAGAAGCATTTCGAGAAGTTCCACGCCACCTTTGGCACCAAACCGGTGCACAATGTCCTGGCCTATCACTGGGCCCGCGCCATTGAGCTTTTGAATGCCGCTGAGAAGTGTCTGGAACTGTCCCGCGACCCGGAGATCACCAGCCCCGACATCTGGAACAAGCCCACTTCCTGCCCCGGCGAGGGCGTGGGTATCATTGAAGCGCCGCGCGGTACCCTGATTCATCATTACTGCACCGATGAAAAGGGTATTGTCACCAATGCCAACCTGATCGTGGCCACGACCCATAACAATGCCCCGATCAATCTGGCGGTGAAGAAAGCGGCCAAGCATTTCATCAAAAACGGCGATGTGTCCCCGGCCATGCTGAATTATGTGGAGATGGCCTTCCGCCCCTATGACCTCTGCCTTGCCTGTGCCACCCACACGGTGACCGGAGGACAGTCGCCGCTTTTGGTGGAAATTTATGATAAGGATGGCAAACTGTACAAGACGGTGAAAAATTTCTGATTTTTCAGTCTGTGTTGTTGGCGGCGGCCCTCCTCGTTTTCCTTGGGCTGCCGCCGTTTTTGTCTGTAGGACTGTGTCCTGCGCAAGAAGGAGGCGTTATGGAACAAGAGTGTGTGGTGGTGGGGATCGGCAATCCCTATCTGCAGGATGACCGCGCCGGTGTAGTGGTGGTGGAGCGGCTTGAGAACGAGGGCGTGGACTGCCGGACAGAGCTGGTCATGACCGTGGGCTTTGAGGTTATGGACAAGGTCCGGGGGACCAAGCGGGCCATTATCGTCGATGCCTGCCTGCTCGGCAATGAGCCGGGTTCTATCCTTGAAGTTGGGGTGGACGACATCTTCACCACCCACGCTCTGGTCAACTCCCATGCCATCACCCTGGGCACTACTCTGAAAACAGGTTATGTGTGCTTTCCCGAGGAAATGCCTGCGGATCTGCGCATCATCCTTATTGAGGTGAAGAACATCAAGGAGTTTACCCAGAAGATGTCACCCGAGGTGGAACAAGCCGTGGACAAGGTGGTTGATCGCATTAAAGAGCTGGTGGGCGAACAGGGGGCGGCCCCATACGGTCAATGCCGCCTGAAGAGGACAATGGCCGGCTGACACCCTTTTCCTCCTTTCATTTTTTGGGCGCGCCGGTCATCTCTGCGAGGCCGGCCTTCTCCTGCCGTGCCATTTTTTGTCACCCGCGTGTATCACCGTATCGGCCCGCCATGATCAGGTGAGGCACTCGTTGACCCTTGTACGCATGCATTGGCCTTTGCCTGTGTGTTATTTCTCGCTTTCCTTTTTCCTCCCTGAAAGCATCATTGATGTTGCCCGAATAAACTGAGTCATTCAGCATTATTCAGCGAGTTTTCCTGATACGGTGCTCTGCGTACCCGATGAGTGGACCGCTTGGCTCCGTCTTGTCGTTTTGATTGTCCCGGTTCAACACCATGCAGATCAACGTTGGTCTGGGCGTTGAAAGCGGACTGGCGGATATAGTCCTGGACGCATTTGCCAAATCCTGCTCCCAGCGTACACATCATCCCGGCTTTGCTCAGGAGCAGGTCGAAGAATTTCCAGGAATCCTCCCCGCCCTCGATCCTGACAGAGGGGGAGTTATCGCCGCCCACGTAGCTGTGTTCCAACTCGTTCACGGCTTTCCGATGATTTTGGCATTCTGCAGATAGCCGTCAATAAGGCGCTGTGCACAGGGGCTTGCCTTCAGGTGAATACACGGTTTCGGCGGTGCGCTGCACCGGATAGGACACCCCGTTGAATTTGGTCAACGCCGTCCCTTCCCGTAGGCATGACTTCCCTCTGCGTGATTGCGGCATAGGGCGGAAAACGCACCTCTCGGCACGGAAAAGTGGCGTACATCCCCCTCGCATTGAGGTTCCTTAAAAGGTTTTTTTGCCCATCTCCTAAGCCGTTTGTGCAGATCATTGTCTGCACTAACATTTTTTGTCACTGCCATCCTCTGAAGTGACAGGAACT
>DAIODL010000142.1:0-5526 GCA_036746815.1 Desulfobulbus sp. | reverse complement strand
CCCTATAAAACCTGGCATGATATTGATCCGTCCCTGCCGGACAAGCCCATCACCATTTTCGGGCCGCCGCCCACCTCAGGTACCCGCGACGCCTTTGACGAACTGGCCATGACTGCGGGCTGCCGCACCTTTCCGGCTATCAGGGCGCTGGAGACCACGGATGAAAACAGGTTCCGTGAAGTGTGCCAGACCATGCGTGAGGATGGTGCCTACATTGATGCCGGGGAAAACGACAACCTCATTGTGCAGAAGCTGGAATTAAGCCATCACAGCCAGGGCATCTTTGGCTACAGTTTCCTGGATCAAAACAGCGACAAAATCCAGGGCGCGCTCATTAATGGTATTCCCCCCGGCGTTGCCACTATTGCCACCGGCACCTACGCGCTGTCACGGCCGCTTTTTCTGTATGTCAAAAATGCCCATGTGGGTATCGTGCCGGGCATTCGGGAATTCGTGGCTGAATACACCAGTGCGCGGGCCTGGGGCCAGCAGGGATATCTGCTGGAAAAAGGACTGATCCCGGCCACACAAAGTGAGCAGGACCATTACACCGCCATTGCCAGAGCCCTGACGCCCATGCAGATCCCCTGAAAGGATCAGAAAAAAACTGCTTCAGGAGCATCGGCCTGGATGAAAATGTGCTGGCGTCCTGCCGGATTTTGCGGGTACACAGAAAATAACGATAATTAACACGGTGTTGACTTATGCAGGATGCATTCATCGACAACAACGCTGCCATGACCGGGGAACTCAAAGTGGACCGCGACCAGCGGCAGACCCTGGGGGTGCCCTTTGTGGACCACGCGTGCATGACCTGCCGCATGGTCAATGTCTTTTACGGGGAAGAGCAGGCGGTGCACGATGTGAGCATCGACATCGGCGCCCACGAGGTGCTGGCCATGATCGGTCCCATGGGCTGCGGCAAATCCTCCTTTCTGCGCTGCCTCAACCGCATGAACGATATCCGGCCCAACTGCCTGGTGAGCGGGGAAATCCGCCTGGATGATGTGGACATCTACAGCCGGGAGATGGAGGTGGTGTCGCTGCGCACCCGCGTGGGCATGGTGTTCCCGGAGCCCAACCCCTTCCCCAAATCCGTCTATGACAATGTCGCTTACGGCCCCAGGATTCACGGCATGGTGGACAGCAAGTCGGAACTGGATGACCTGGTGGAGGACACCCTGAAAAAGGCGGGGCTGTGGGGCGAGGTGTGTGACCGCCTCGAGCTGCCGGGCCCCATTCTTTCCGGCGGTCAGCAGCAGCGGCTGTGCATCGCCCGCACCCTGGCGATACAGCCGGAAATCATCCTCATGGACGAGCCCTGCTCCACCCTGGACCCCATCGCCACCGGCACGGTGGAGGATCTAATCCTGGCGCTGCGGGAGGAGTTCACCATAATCCTGGTCACCCACAACATGCAGCAGGCGGCCCGGGTTTCCCAGCGAACCGCCTACTTCCATCGGGGCGATCTGATCGAAGTCGGCCCCACGGAGCGCCTCTTCACCAATCCCCGCCACCCGCTCACCGAGGACTACATCACCGGCCGTTTCGGTTGAAAGGTATTCTCTTTATTTTTCCTCCTGCTTCTCTGAAAAAAGATGCTGGTATTCACCAAGCCCTTCCTTTTTCAGATCCGCTACAGGTACAAAGCGAAGTGCCGCCGAATTGATGCAGAAGCGCTGCCCAGTGGGCGCAGGACCATCGGGGAACACATGCCCCAGATGGGAATTACCCTTTTTGCTGCGCACCTCGGTACGCTCCATGCCAAACCTCGTATCCTCCCGCTCGACGACATTACCCGCCACCAGCGGCCGCGTGAAACTGGGCCAGCCGGACTGGGAATCGTACTTGTCGGTGGAGCTGAAGAGCGGCTCGCCGGACACCACATCCACATAGATGCCGGGTGCTTTGTTGTCCCAGTACTGGTTGCGAAAAGGCGGTTCCGTGCCTTCCTCCCGGGTGACCTGATACTGCAGCGGCGTGAGTTTTTTCTTGAGATCCTTCTGCTGCTTCTGTGCCGCATCCGTTTCTCCCCAGACCTGCTTCAAAAAGGTGTCCCGACCGGAATGGTCGCGGTAATAATGATACCGGGTCGGATTTTTATTGGAAAAATCCTGATGATAGCTCTCGGCCAGATAAAAGCGGGTGGCCGGAAGAAGAGCCGTTTTCAGGGGTTTTGCGAACCTGCCGCTGGCTTCCAGTTCTTTTTTGGATCGCTCGGCAAGCCTGTGCTGCTCCTCGCTCGCGTAATAAATGGCCGTGGTGTACCCATGCCCGCGGTCCACGAATTGACCGCCGTCATCGGTGGGGTCAATCTGACGCCAGAAGATGGAAAGCAGCTGCGGGTAGCTGACTTTGGCCGGATCATAGACAACGCGGATGGCCTCCACATGCTGCCCTTCATGGTAATCCTCATACGTGGGATGAGCCGTGGTCCCGCCGGTATAACCGGATTCCACCGAAACCACGCCCTCCAGCCGGGCAAAGGGCGGCACCATGCACCAGAAACAGCCGCCTGCAAAAATAGCCTGCTCCGTACCGGGTGCGGATGCCTGCAGCGGTTCCCTCCCTGGCACCGCAGCATCACCGGCAACAGCCAGCGACGCCATCCCCAGCGTCAAAAACGACAACACCAGAAAAGAAAAAATATGCATAAAACCTCCTCAAGAGCCGGGCTCACCCTGTTTTTTCATGTTCAGGACAACGGCATGCATGTACAAGTGACGCATGCCGCTTCTTCGTCTATACAGTGGGGGCGGGAGGTGTAGAGGTCAATGGCCTGAAAAACAGAAATGGTGGGAAAATCAGCAGAACAAAGCCGTAGAGGGAACAGCAACGAAAACCCTGACTGCAGCACAGCATGCAGCCAGGGACAGCAAAGGGAGATATCCGGAAATCAGCCGCCGATTCGTCCTCCCGGGCGCAGTGATTTGAGCAGCTGACAGGGCATCGGTTCGTTCAACCGGTCGGCAAAATAATCCACCACATGACGGTACAGAGAGAGATCAATGCCGGTGTCTACGCCCATACTGTTCAAGAGATACACCGCCTCCTCGGTGGCCACATTGCTGGGTGAGTCCTCAGCGGAGATACCGCCTCCCAGTCCAGCCGCCGCCACATCAAAAATCCGTACCCCGGCCTCATAGGCCGCGAATATATTGACCAGTCCCAAACCACGGTTGTTGTGGAAATGCAGGGACAGTGCCACCTGTGGCAGCACACTGGTCACCTGCTGGACCATCTGCCGCACCTGAAACGGCCCAGCCAGACCCATCGTATCGGCAAGACTGATCTCAGCAGCACCGGCCCAGGCCAGGCGGTTTGCCGCTTCCATCACCACCGTTTCATTGATGGTGTTCTCATCTTCTGAGCCAAAGGCGCACAGAATCCCGGCGCGCACGTACACACCTGCTGCGACGGCTGTACGTACCAACGCTTCCGTTGATTCCATGGCCTCGGCCACAGGGCAGCCAATATTTTTGCGACTGTGCTTCTCCGAAACGGACATCGCCACGCTCAGATGCTTTAGCCCGCTGCGCAGCGCCCGCCGCAGCCCCCGTTCATTCACCACCAGCGCCGTACAAAGAATATCAGGGAACCGTTGCTGCACCAGCGATGCCAGCACATCGGTATTCGCTACCTGGGGCGCGACGCGCGGATTGACAAAACTGCCGACCTGCAGACGCCGTACGCCGGCCTGAGCCAGCAGACCGATCAGCTCCATCTTTTCCGACAGATTGAACAGACGGTCCTGCGCCTGTAGACCGTCCCGCAGACATTCCTCTTCCAATACAACCTGCATGGGTGCTCCTTCCAGCATGAGATTGTCCGGCTCCGCCGCCCCATATGCCGATTGTCAGCAGCCCGCGTACCCCGTAATTAGTTGCTACACAGGCAGCATAGCATGAAATGAAAGAAGAGGCGAAAATAATGAGGCATAATCCTCACTTTAAGGCGTGGCTCATCAACATTGCTCATTCATTTTTTATGCAGCGGACAAACAGACAGCAGAAAAATTTTTTTTTCGATCAGCAAACCACCGTTCCACAATGGTGTTACATCCGGCACGTCCTCTGCACAAGTGAAGCTGGAGGCTACAAGAATACTGTGTTTTTACCACATAAATACCACATATATGTGGTATTTATGTGGTAAAAACACATACAGTGCAGCATATGTGTAGCAAGATTTTCGTCCACGATCCAGGGATCCGTCGCACATGAACACTGAAGCCAAACAAATGGCATTGTGCATGCAGCGCTATAAGCTGCTGCGGGAAATCGGCGAGTTACAGGTCAACTCCAATACCGACGAGACCGACTATCTTGTCCGGTGTTGCACCCTGCTGCTCCAGGATCCGGAGTACTGCCTGATCTGGTTCGGTCACGAGGGCGAGAACGGGAAAATCACTCCGGTCTGCACCCTGGCGCAGGAAGGGCTGCCCGCACAGGAATGCCGGGATCTGGTGAGCCGGATGGTTGCCGAAAACAAGAGTTGTACCGCCACCAAGGCTTTGTCCTCAAAGAAGCCTGTGGTCACGGCGATCTCCGCTGCCCGTAAAAAAAATTCATCCCAGCTCACCCGCCTCTCGGAGCTCACGCATAGTCGGTCCTGTGGTTCCTGGCCCCTGGTGCACGATACCGACAGCTTTGGCGTGCTGACCATTCATTCTATTCGCAGCAATGGTTTCCATGATATTGAACTTGATTTCATCGCCAATATCGTGGCCACCATCTCCCGCACCCTGTACCTGTTCCATACCTCCCGGCATCTGCGTATGGAGCAGGATTTCAACTACGAAATCGTGCAGACCGTGCAGGCGCTCCTGGTGTCGCTCTCCTATTGCGGTGAAATTCTCTCTTTCAACCCCACGGCTGAAGCGGTCACCGGCTACAGTCAGAAGGAAGTCAGGGGACGGTTCTGGGTCGATGTCCTGTTCAGTCCAAAAAAACGTATCGAGGGGCAAAACCGGTTTGCCCGCATGCTCAAGGGTAAACAGGAGGAAATGAACTTCCAGGCGGAACTGCTGACCAAGGATGGAGAAAAACGCGTCATCGAATGGCACGGCTCAGTACGGCCGGATATTGAGGAGGGCCGCGTGGGACTGGTGCTCTTTGGCATCGATATCACCGGGCGCGTGGCCACGGACCGGGCGCTCAATCACGTGCAGGCCAAGTGGGAAAATATTTTCTCCTCGGTACAGGACCCGGCACTGATTGTGTCCAGCGACAATATCATTATTGATGTTAATCCCGCCACGCTTGCCGCAGCCCGTAAAACCAGGGAAGAGGTCATCGGCCATGGGGTGTGCGAAATCCTGCACGGCGGCCGCAGACCGGGCGCCATCTGCCCCCTGGAGGTGCTCCTGGGCCAGCGGCAGAGCCGCATCTTTGAGACCGAACTGCGGGGGCTCAGCGGTAATTATCTGCTCACCGTGAGTCCGCTGCATCAGGGTGAGGGAGGTCATGAAGCGGCGCTGCTGCTGGCCCGCGACCTCAGCGAGGAACAGCAGATGAAGGCCGAAGC
>DAIODL010000141.1:0-5638 GCA_036746815.1 Desulfobulbus sp. | reverse complement strand
TGCTGAAGCATTGGCGGCACAAGCACTGCGGTGGGAGCCACGGCAACCGGTACCCTGCTGCCACGGGAACTGGTAATTGACAGCCGTTTTCCGGAACTCTGCGCGGGGCCGACCCGCTGTCCCAGTTACGGACTCGCTCCAGGGTGCCCGCCCCATGCCACAGCACCACAGGTATTTGCCAAGCAGCTTGATCAATACCAGGTGGTGCTGGTATTTAAGATTGACGCTCCCATGTCGCACTTGATGGGATCGGAACGCCTGCCCCTGGCACGCTTGACACACTGTATAGCCGCCAACCTGGAGACGACAGCGCTGCAGTCTGGTATCCAACACGCCCAGGGTATGGCAGCAGGCTCCTGCAGAGAGCTTTTCTGCGCGGAAGAACCAGATTGCCCTGTGCTTGCCAGGCATCTTCCCTGCCGTCATCCGAACCTTGCACGAGACTCCATCTCTGCGGTGGGGGTTGATTTCACGGCCTTGACAGAACGCCTTGGCTGGTCGTTTAAGCCATTCACACCAGAAAAAACCGCTGATCCGTCCAGTATGGGGTTCATGGCAGGCCTTGTACTGCTGGGCTGAAGTGCAGAAAAATACGTTTCCTCCACCTTTTCTCTGCAAACATGGAAGCCCGGCAGTTCCCACCACCCTTTCTCCGCCCATCATCATCACATAAAAAGCACCCCATAGTCATCGGTACATGAACTTTGCCAAGACGTTTCCCGAAACCATGGGATCCGTCATCGACGGCATGCTGTCTGAATGGTACAAAGTGCACTGCATGATGGAACGGGATGAAAAAAACAACTGATGCAAAAACTGGATAAAAACGGCGTATTCACCATCAAGGGTGCGGTGTACTATCTGGTTAAAATACTGGGAATTTCCCGGTACACCGTCTACAGCTATTTAAAAGAGGTCCGCGAGGATTAACGCGGAAAAATCGCATGGTTACCGAGCTCACTGAGTACAAATTCAAATATATTCTGCAGCAGCCGAAGGCTGCTCCCCTGCCGCAAACCTTTTCTGAGGAGAACGCGGCCAAGGTGCTGGCTTTTCATCAACAGTTGCCAGGCTATCAAGCAACCGAGCTGGTGGGGCTGCCGCAGCTGGCAAGCCGCTGGGGATTGAAAAATATCTTTATCAAAGATGAATCTACCCGCTTCAATCTGAAGGCCTTCAAGGTGCTTGGCGGCAGCTATGCCGTGGCGCGGCTGCTCTGCCAGAAACTGGGAATTAACCTGGAAGACACCACGTTCCAGCATCTCATCAGTGATGAAGTGCGGAAAAAGATCGGCAATATCACCCTGACCACCGCCACTGACGGCAACCACGGCCGCGGTATCGCCTGGACTGCCCAGCAGCTGCGCCAGAAAGCCGTTATCTACATGCCCAAAGGCACAGTACAGTCCCGTGTGGACAACATCAAAGAACACGGAGCCACGGTGGAAGTCACTAATCTGAATTATGACGATACCGTGCGTCTGGCTAATTCCATGGCGAAAAAACACGGCAGGTACATGATGCAGGATACCTCATGGGAAGGCTACGAGGATGTGCCCCGCTGGATCATGCAGGGCTACATGACCATGTGCAAGGAAGCCACGGACCAGTTGGAAGCTAAGGGTTCTACGCCCACCCATGTGTTCGTGCAGGCTGGTGTAGGAGCCATGACGGGCGCTGCGGTTGGCTACCTTGCAAACCGCTACAAGAAGAATCTGCCTAAATTCGTCATTATGGAGCCCAACAACGCGGCCTGCATTTTTGCCTCCGCTGCTGCCGGTGACGGCAAACCGCATGCAGTAACCGGTGATATGCAGACCATTATGGCCGGTCTTGCCTGCGGCGAGCCCAGCCTCATTGGCTGGGACATTCTCCGCGACCTGCCGACAGGCTATCTGAGCTGTGACAACTACGTCTCGGCCAACGGCATCCGCATCCTGGCCAATCCGCTTGCGGGCGATCATGCGGTGGAGGCGGGTGAATCCGGTTCCGTGGGCATGGGCATTCTTGATCTGCTGAGTAATGACACGGCCTTTGCGGGCATCAAAGAGGCCCTTGGCCTTGGATCTGATTCTTCGGTATTGATGTTTAACACCGAGGGCGCTACCGACCCGGTCAACTACCGGGAGATTTTGTGGCACGGCGCCTATCCTTCGACAAAGGCTGCCCGATAATGACCTTTGTCAGGATGGATTTTAACATATAACCAACAAGTTAAAAATATACTTCAGGAGTATATAGAGACAACAGCACAGCTTGATTTCCAGACAGTTAATGCTCTGGCAGAGCAGTACAAACCCCAGATGACCGCGTTCCTGCGGGACATGATCCCATGGGCAACGTGCACGGCATCATTGGCCATGGCAAACTGGAAATTCGTCCCCTACGAGGGTTACGAATACTGGCTTGCAAAATTCGGCAATGATCCTGGCGTTCCTGAAACTACGGTCAATACCCCTTTTGTACGGCTTGAGTACCATTTCTAAGAATTGTTTGTATTTCTCATACCTCTTGTGTGCTTCAAAGAAGGCGCTCCCGCAGAGCCTTCTTTTTGTACACGAAGGATGAACAGGAAGGTACGTATCAAAACACATTGTCGAGAGAGGTGGACCCGACTATATACACCTCATGGGGTTGAACACTTTTCAGATTATATTCCACAACAACAGGGCGAAATATCCATCCCGCCACATCATGAGGAAAAACCATGCACACTGATGAATATGAGATCTCTATCACTCGTGAACGCAATCACAGCATGCAGGTAGTGAAAACCATCAATTCGAGTCTTGCTGAACGTCAGGAAAAATACGGGATGATCTATGAAGCGGCGGTGACCGCCGCAGCGGCGGGTACACTGGACATCAACGCCCGGGAACTGGCGAAATGGAAAGATGATGTGGAGGCGCTGCCCCAATGGGAGCAACGCCTCCAGGAATACAGGGAAGCTCTGGCCGCGATGCGGATTTCCGCTTCCTGAGTGTGTTAATGCCCGCCCGGGAAAAGCCACCGGCTGAGCAGATAAAGAAAGACCAGCGATCCGACACCGATACCGATACTCCACCGGATCAGTGTTAATTCCACCGGTGCCAGCGGCTCATACTCCATTTTTTCCAGTTCTTGAGCCATCTGCGCTTCGGTAGGCGCCCCTGCGGATGCCGGCTTTGCAGCCGAAGTGGACGCTGGTGGCTGCAAAGCAGTAGATTTGGCAGCCAGATCATCGTCACTCGTGGTAATGCAGTCACCCCATCCACCATGATCCCGATCCAGCATCTGCAGCGCCTGATCGGCCTGCGACGTTGATTCCACGACCAGATAAAAAGGATAATTGGCCGGACTTGTGGATTTTCGCATCTCCACAAAGCCGGTATATATTTTCTTCAGGGCCGCAAAAGCCCCCATCAGTTCCTTTTCTGTTGCATAACATCTGCATTTGACTTCACGCATAATTTTCCTCGCTCGTGTTTGAAAGGAAATTCTCCTTTACATTTCCGGGGTATCCTACATGCCCACACGCGTCTCCTTCTCCCAGATCAGGAAATGATCGGCGGTTTGACACCATGGAAAAAGAGCCAGGAAATAAACAACCCGACCCAGATAATGAAGCCGAACAGACAGACACAGTACACTGCGGCCAGCCGACCGATGCCCTCTTCCTTCAATTTCTTGAAGTTGGAGACCAGACCAATGGTGAAGAAGCACAGCAGAAAGAAAATACCGCGGAACACATCACCCTGTTTGCTGGCGGAACTGGCCAGTGCCAGCGTCTTTTTCGGCTCTTTAATCGTGGCCGCAAGCGCTGTGGCCTTGTCCTGCGCTGCCTGCAATTCGGTGGTCAGCTTGGCTTTGGTGGCCTCATCGGTTGTGTTTTTAATCTGGTTTTGCAGACTGGTGATGGGTGCCTTCATGGTTTCCAGTTCATGCGAAACAGGGCCAACAGCCTTGGCAGAAGGCCAGCAGATGGCAATCATGATGACAAAGGTCAGCACATAGCCGATAACAAATTTGGGGAACCGGTGCCAGATCTCACCCGCACTGACCTTCTGGCCGGGGCGGACATCAATCTTGGCGGACCAGATCCAGGCCAGCAGAAACGACCACACGCCAATAAAAATATCGATGAACATCTTCACGGTAGTGGCGGTCATGGCGATCCAGTTTTCCGCATAATGAATGCCACCGGCATCCAATGCCTGCGCACGGATCAATGCGTCGGTAATAGCACCCGAGGCGATAGCACCACCGTCTGATTTCACGGCCAGGCCCATCCAGGCACCGGCAACCAGAGGCTCATGCCACATAAAATATTTGGCGATAAAAGGTAAAAGCACCATTTCCACGGCCACAAAAATAACAACCAGGGAAGAAACCATAATGGGCACAACAGGCCGTGCACGAATGGCACCACCCGTAGCGATGGCAGCGGAAACACCACAGATGGAGATACCGGAAGCAAGTGGTGCGGCCCACTCACGGCTGAATTTGAAATATTTACGGGAAACGTAATAGACAACGGCCCAATAAATCAGATAGGCCTCAACAATGGCGCAGAAACCCCGGAACATGATGTTCGAGGCCAGACCAAACGACTGGGCAGCCTTGATACCAAGGCCGGCACCCATGATAACGATACCGGTTTTGATGTACAGTTCGGGCCGGGTGGCCTCTTTCATGACATGCGCCAGGCCCGGGAAGAAGTTGCCGATAATAAGGCCCACCAGCAGGGCAATGATGAACCCGAACTCACCGGTCAGGCTCATGGACCAGGGAATATGCAGTTTGGCCGCCTGGTCGTTGGTCGCGGCAATATAGCCGAAATGGCCCGCGAACCAGCAGAGATAGGCAATAATAAAAGCTATGGTGAAGCCGACAATGAACTTGGGGATATTGGCCCCCAGGGCAATGGCCCCCAGCGTCATAATGACAAGCGCAAACAGGTAGGTAAGCCCAAGCGCGGCCATAGGGGACGTCCCTTTTTTCTCATAGGACTGTCCCACGGCAAATTTGGAGACATCGCCCTCGTCCTTAACGCCGACCTCCTTGCCATCCTTGGTTTTGATGGTGATCTTGTGCCCATCAATGTGGGTAATGGTGCCGCTCACCCCGGCAAATTGTTTGGAAATGGTGCTCACAGCCTTGCCCGGCTGCATCCACACGCCGGTGTTGGCACCCCAACCCAAGACATCCGTGCCCTTGAAGGCGACCAGACTCAGGCCGAAAATGACCAGTCCCAGAATGAGAGCCAACCAGTCTTCACTGATCCAGCCTCCCCCTGTTTCACCATGTTGTGCACTTGCTTGCGTCATGCTTCCTCCTCATTGTGAAAAAAATGAAAGAATTGTGAAAGGCTGACACCTTTCACAAACTCACAGGCCGCTTCACACAAAACTTTTTGGATAAGCAACAGAAACAGAGGAACGTCAGAGAAAATCCGCAAGAGTCTTCTGACACATGCAGACGATACTGTTTTAAGAGGTAGTGATGCTGTTCTCAAACAATACCGTTTGCCCTCCCTGCACTCAAAACCAAGTGCTTTGCAGCCAAATCAGTTCATCGAAGAAAACAAAAAAAACAGCACTACAAACTGGAAAAGAAGAGGCAGCCGGTCATTATGCAACCAACAAAACCGGGGAGCAGT
>DAIODL010000140.1:0-5771 GCA_036746815.1 Desulfobulbus sp. | reverse complement strand
ATAGCCTTTGAAGTTGCGCAGGTCGAGCATAAGGGGCGAGGTTTCCCATATTTCTTTAAAGCTCTGCGTGCGCAGGTTACCGGCTGATAATGGAAAATAACTGCATGGCAGGATGTTTTCGTCCACATCGATCAAACAGATCAACTGGCCGGCCAGGCACCCTTTAGAGCCGCCGGTGGAGAATTTGAGGCTGCGCCGTTTGAACTGGTCGCCATCGGCCTTGGAGCGCTGCAGGACAATGCGGTAATACTGGGGGGCGCAGGTGGGCCGCACCAGGAGATCCTGCTCCTCTTTTTCCATGTCATAGTGCCAGTTGAGAATATCTTCGTATTCTTCCGCGGGAATCAGCTCCTCCATAATGTCCTCGCCACGGCCGGTGGGAACGATCATAAACAGATACCAGGCTGTTGCGCCCAGGGATTTCACCAGCTGATAGATGCGGGGAATATCATCCTTGTTTCGTTTGGTGAACGAGGAGTTGATGAGGAAGGGGATCCCATGCTCGTTGAACAGGTGGATGGCGCGCATGACGCCTGCAAAGGCGCCGGGCTGGCTGCGGAAATTATCGTGCACTGCCGCGGTGGCGCCATCAAGGCTCAGGGACACCATTTTGATGCCTGAGCTCTTGATTTCCTTACATACTTCAGGAGTGACCAGCATGCCGTTGGTGGCCAGGCACATGCGCAGCCCCAGCTCCGTGCCGTAGCGGGCCAGAGTAAACACATCCGGTCTGAGCAGGGGTTCGCCGCCGGAGAGCACCATGACGGGGTTTGCGTAGGCGTGGATTTCATCCAGGATACGTTTGCCCTCCTCCAGGGAGAAGTCAGGATGGCCCTGCACCTCGAGTTCTGAAGAGGAGCGGCAGTGCACGCAGTGCAGGTTGCAGCGGCGGGTGATTTCCCAGGCGATCCATTTGGGGGTGAATTCCATGGCTGTACAGTATCCTTGTAAGAAAAAAAACGTCGGCACGGCGTAAAATAAGACCGTCATTCATCCCGGTGCCAGCTTCTTTCCGGGTGCCGAGAGAACAGTGCGCAGAATATATTCGTGATGTTTGGGAGGGTCAACTGCTTTTCGGCACAGGTCAGGGCGTATTCAGCCGGATGAGACGTGCACAAATATGTAGGTGTAAATTTCCACAATTGATATAAAGTATCTGTAAATGAAACAGGAACGGGCGTTGGCGTATGTATTCTTTCCATTCATGCATGGAGGTGCAGTATGCAGGCAATTAAACGAATTCTGACCCCAATCGATTTTTCCGACAACGCAGGTATGATTGTCAAGTCAGCTGCTTATGTGGCTGGCACGTTCAAAGCGGAACTGCATCTGGTCTTTGTGGTGCAGAATTTTGAGGACTACAGCAGCTTTTTTGTTCCTCCTGTCAGTCTGCCCAATATGGAGGAGGAACTGTTTGCCTCTGCTCAGCAGCAGATGGAAAAGTATCTTGCGGAAAACAAGAGCATTTTTACCGATGCCGGTGTGACCAGCGTGACCGGTAAGGTACTGTCTGGTGATGTGGCCGAAGAAATCCTCAAGTATGCGGACAAGGTGAAAGTACAGCTGATTGTCATTGGCACGCACGGTTACAAGGGGCTTGAAAAGATGATGTTTGGCAGCGTGGCCGACAAGGTGGTGAAAACCGCCTGCTGCCCGGTGATGACCATCAATCCGTATCATGAGGAGTGTGAGTGTAACGCGCACAAGGATGCATAATTCGGAAGGCTCCTGTGCATGAAGGTTGTTCGGCCGGGTACTGGATATGCGTTCCCTGAAATGAAAAACCGGCGGTGTATCCCGATGATACACCGCCGGTTTTTTTGTCTTATCGGGCGGTCAGCAGGCCGATGCAGCAGCCCGGTGTCTGTGCGGAGAAGGGTGCGAGCTGCTCGGGTGAGGATTGCAGCAGTGCCTGCGCCGTGATGCCGGGAAAATAGATGATGCTGAGGTGGTAGGGTTGTTCGGTCTCTGCTGACAGATGCGGGGCAAGGTTTTGCTGCCATGCTCTGTATCCCCGGTTCCACTGCTCTTTCAGTTCCGGCCACTGTGCCGGCGCGACAGGCTGCGCGAGGGCGCTTAAGGCCTGCTGCAGCGCTTCGGGCACGGATGGCGCCGAGGCTGAGGCGGAAGGCAGTATCAGGGAGGGCAGGGGGTATGCTTCCTGGCCGGTCTGTTTTTCATACAGCTCGTGGATACTGTCCATGAGCGAAGCGTGCGTGGTGACGGGCAGTCCCGGCAGGTGGCTATCTGCATGGAAACAGAGCCGGCTCCAGGCTTTGAGCCGCTGGGGCAGCAGCGGATCCTCCTCCCGGGGCGGAGGTGCAAGAACATGGGCAGCCTGCAGGTCATTGTCGTCGTCATCGCCCAGCGCCTGAAACAGGGCGCGCTGCCGCGCGGTGATGCGTGCCAGATCATCCTCAATACCCGTCTGCTGCTGGTCGTTCCATTCCCCCAGTTTCAAAACCAGCCGGGCCTGCCATAGCGCCAGTTTTTCCCGCTCATCTTCCTTGATATCTGTCCGCGCAAGCAGACCCGCAATCATCTGCGGGGACGATTCACTGCGATCGCTTTTATGATTGAGGCCTGCCAGGGTAAGCATTCCCAGTTGGGTGGTATAATCAGGGCCGCGGCGCTGCATGTCCGCGATCAGGGCGAGGAAGCGGTCGCGATCCGCTCCCAGGGGCGAGGGGACAAGAGTCTGCAGACGTCCACTCTGCCGCAGTTCCTGCAACAGGGGAGACGGCGAGAGCAGGGGTTCGTTTTCCACGGGTTGCACATAGACAACCCGCGCAAAAACCTGTACAAGGGGGGAAACAAACGCTGCATCCGGCAGGGTTTCAGGAAATACACAGGCAAGCGTTGTCGTCATCTCATGCACACATTACGGGAAAAAATTTCGTTCATACTCACGGCACTGGCGTATCTGCTTTTTCACCTGCGTCTGGGCACCACGGTGAGCGCGACCCTTATGGGCACAGGCTATCAGCTGCTCTTGACCGCCCCCTATGCCCTGGGGTTTACTTACATTATTGCCGCTGTCTTCCGCCGCCTGTCCGCCAAAGGGCCTCTGCCCTGGGACCGATTACTGCGGATTTTTTTCACCATTGGTATCCTCTTCGGCTTTTTCTTTGCGCTCTACGACTACGCCGCACAGGGGATGCCGCCGGATCAGCTGGCGCAGCCGCATTCTAGCGTAGAACGCTTTTTGCAGGATATACTCCAGAAGCTGCGGTGACGTTGGGAAGAAGCAGGCAATTGGGGCCAAGCAGCGTGCCTGGGCTGGTCACGGAGTTGCAGCCGGTCTGGCAGCCGTCGCCGATAATGGCGCCCAGCTTGTGCAGGCCGGTATCGACCTTGCCTTCGCTGGTCGGCAATTGGACATTTCCTTCAAAGAAACGCAGGTTGGCGCACTTGGTGCCGGCGCCCAGATTCACCTTGCTGCCAAGGATGGAATCGCCGATGTAAGCGAAGTGGCCAGCCTTGGCGTCATTGAGGAAAATGGAGTGTTTGACCTCGGTGGCATGACCGACCACGCAGCGGCTTCCGATCAGACAGTTGCCACGGAGATAAGCGCCCTGGCGGATTTCCGAAAAGTCACCGATGATAGCCGGGGATTTGATCATGGCGCCGGATTCAATGAGCACCCCCATGCCGATCTTGATATATCGTCCCACCAGCGTGGCGCCCGCCATAATGACCGAGGCGCCGTTTAAAAATTGACCGTTTTCCCACACCTTCAAACCGCCCTGGGTGGAGTCGCCATAGGTAATGACGCATTCCCGGGCGTTGCGCAGTCTGTTGTTATGCCAGATATAGGGGCTCTCCAGCGGCACGGCATCGGCAATACACACATGGTGAAAGGTAGGAGCGGTGCTGTCCTTCATATATTGGCGTAATTTTTTAAGCGGATCCCAGACATTGTCACAGCCCACGAAAAGGGCGCGTTCGGGAAAATCGTCGAGGTGAAAAAACATTTCGGTATTCAGCATAGCAGGCTCCATGGCAGACAAAACAACAAAGTGGGACAAAAACATTCCATCTATATTGAGGAACAGTCTTTTGTTCAAGTGGATTTTTGCGGTTTTGCCCTGTAACTGCGTGTCTTGACTTCGCCTGGGGTTGTGTTTACTGTCGTTGGACAATTATGCTGAGGCAGGAGTACCCAGCAATTTTCAAGGAGGAGTGGCGTGGCTTTTGATGACTCATTATCAACCAGTCTCGGCGATTTCGGGGAGCAGCCGCAGGATCTGCATATTCCTGAAGTGCTGCCCATGATGGCTGTCCGTGACGTGGTTGTCTTTAATTATATGATCGTTCCCCTGTTCGTTGGCCGTCCCGGTTCCATTGAGGCGGTGAACGAAGGGTTGAACAGCGACAAGCTGCTGATGCTGGTGACCCAGAAAGATCCCACCAAAGACGATCCTGAGGAGGATGATCTCTATCAGGTCGGCATGGTGTCCATGATCATGCGTACCCTCAAACTGCCCGATGGCCGTCTCAAAGTGCTGGTGCAGGCTCTGTCCAAGGCCCGGATACGCAAGGTGTTGCAGAAAAGTCCCTGCTTCAAGGTGGAAGTGGATCTGGTTGAGGAACAGGAACCTGCCGAAATCACGGTGGAAACCGAGGCCTTGATGCGGACGGTGCGCGAATATACCGAAAAGATCATGTCGCTGCGGGGCATTTTGTCCGCGGATCTGATGATGATCATTAACAATATCGAGGAACCCGGACGGCTGGCTGATCTGGTGGGTTCCAACCTGCGCCTGAAGATTGGTGAGTCGCAGAAGATTCTTGAAACCACGGACCCGGTTGAACGCCTCAAGCTGGTAGCAGATCTGCTGCACAAGGAACTGGAGGTTTCCACGGTGCAGGCCAAGATTCAGTCCGACGCCAAGGAAGAGATGAGCCGCAGCCAGCGGGAATATTTCCTGCGCGAGCAGATTCAGGCCCTGAAGCGGGAGCTGGGCGACGAGGACAGCTACTCCCAGGAAATTGATGATCTGAGCCGGCAGCTGCGCAAAAAAAAGATGCCCAAGTATGCCAAGAAAGAGGCCAAAAAACAGCTGAACCGCCTGGATATGATGCATCCGGACGCCTCTGAGGCAACCATTGTCCGCAATTATCTGGAGTGGTTTCTCGATCTGCCGTGGAAAGAGTCGTCCAAGGATACGCTTGATCTGCAAACTGCGGCTGCAGTGCTTGATGAAGCCCATTACGGCCTGGATCGCATCAAAGAACGCATTCTCGAGTATCTGGCCGTGCGCAAGCTCAACCCGGACACCAAGGGACCGATTATCTGCTTTGCCGGTCCTCCAGGTGTGGGCAAAACTTCGCTGGGTCAGGCTATTGCCAAGGCCATGGGCCGCAAATTCTACCGGCTTTCCCTGGGAGGTATGCGCGATGAGGCGGAGATCCGCGGTCATCGGCGCACCTATATCGGCGCCATGCCGGGACGTATTCTCCAGGGGCTTAAAAACGTGGGCACCAATAATCCGGTGTTCATGCTGGATGAGATCGACAAGGTGGGTGATGACTACCGTGGTGATCCTTCGTCAGCGCTTCTGGAGGTGCTTGATCCGGAACAGAACAATACTTTTTCTGATCACTACATGAACCTGCCCTTTGATCTTTCCAAGGTCATGTTCATCACCACCGCGAACCGCACCGATACCATTCCCGGGCCGCTGCTCGACCGCATGGAGGTCATCCAGCTTTCCGGGTACACCCTGGAAGAGAAACGGGAGATTGCCCGTAAGTTCCTCCTGCACCGG
>DAIODL010000139.1:0-5779 GCA_036746815.1 Desulfobulbus sp. | reverse complement strand
TCCCAGAAATCACCGGTCTTCCAGGCAACCATCAGCATCGACTTGTTGATCGTGCTCGCTACACTGATCCGTTTCTCCTGCCCGGCAGGAAACCGGGGGGGCTGTGCCGCGTGATCCTGGCCGGCTTCACGCGTTTCATGGCCAAAAACGCGGCTCAGCACCCGCAACGCCTCCTGGGGATCAATATCCCCCACCACATTGATTTCAAGCGGTGCCTTCGCAAACACCGGCGTCAGCCAGTTGCGGATCTGATTGAGCCCTACCTGGGAAATCTCTGACCACGCAGCCATGCCATATTCCGGGCAGGACCCCGCCAGAAAACGCTCACCCTGCACCTGCGCCACACCTTCCACCGTGGTGTCCATCTGGCGGTACATCCGCTCCAGACTCGACCGGCTGCGGGTGTAGGCATCTTCACGGAAGGCCGGATCATGCAGATAATGATAAAGCAGGGTAATGAGAGTGGGAAATTCTTTGGACAGGGATTTGCCGGCAAAAGAAAAACTTTCCGGCCCCACCTTGAACGTGAGGCTGATATTGGTGCCGTCCAGTGCCGCCTGCAGCTGTTCCTTGGTCAGCCTGCCCAAGCCGCTTTCACCGACCACAGCCTGAGAGAGCATCCCCATGCCCGGCTGCGGTTCCCCCTGATTGCCCTGCCCCAGTTGGGCAGAGATGAGCACTTCATTGGCCTGAAAATCGGTGCGTTTGATATTGAGGCGCACATTACCGGCAAGCTCATAAGTCTCCACACCGATTTTCGGATACGTCTGCTGGGCAACGATTTTTCCGGGAGTATCTGAAGGCTGCAGATAAGGAAAAGGTGCTTTTTTCGCTTCCACCCAAGCCGGCAGCGGAGACCGCGCGTTCTTGATATAGGCGGCGCGTACCAGAGCCTCTGCTCCTTTACTTTTCAACGCATCGGGTATTCTTCCGGTCACTTCCACCAACCGGCGCGGATGCCACCACAGCTGCCGCAGCCCCTGGTGCACATCATCCAGCGTGAGCGCATCCACCATGGGGCCGTAGAGGTACATTTCCTGTTCAGGCGAGAGGATAACTTCGTCGTCGTTAAGTTTACGGATAATCTCTCGAGCCAGTTCACGACTGTCACGGGTAGCGGCAGTCTGTACCGCCTGTTCCAAAGTGGCATACAGAATGCGTTTACCCCGTTGCAATTCCTCCGCGGAAAACCCGTGCGCCAAGGCCTGTCTAAGCGTTGTCTGCAGCACCTTGAGGCCTTCCTGCCAGCGGCCTCCCACCGCACGGCCAGAAACCGAGGCATATCCGTAGCGGCCCAGAAAAACGCCTCCCAAGGCATCGGACTGTGCCAGCGGACTCCCTGGCCGCTGCTCCACCTGTTTCAGCCGGTTCGAGAGCAGAATCAAGGCCAGATACCGACGCAGCTGTTCCTTTTCCTGCGCCAGAGTATCGGGCACGGGCTCCCGGTTAAATACCGTGGTCAAAGCCAGTCCGGTATAGCCCAGGTCTTTTTCCGGATAGACCAGGGTAGCCGTCCCCTTCTCTGACACCCGGCCATAGTGCGGACACGCACTGGACACACCAGTTCCCTGCAAATTGCCAAGGGCCTTTTTCAGTAACGGTTCTACGGCTTGAGGCTGAAAATCGCCCACCACCACCACAATCATGTTCCCCGGCTGATACCATCTGTCATAATAACTGCGCAGCAGATGGCTATCCGCAGCATTGATCACCGACTCAAGCCCAATAGGTTCCCGCTTGGCCACCAGTGTACCGGCAAAATCAAACTGCAATTGTTTTTTGGAAACTCGGGCGCTGGCGGAATCACGGCTGCGTTTCTCCGCAAGGATCACTCCCCTCTCGCGGTTCACCTCCTGCTCCAGCAACAGCGCGCCACGGGCATAATCCGCGAGCACCTGAAAGCCATCTGTAAAGGCCTTGCTGTCATTGGTGGGCAGAAAGAGATTATAAACGGTCTCGTCATAGCCGGTATGCGCGTTGGTATCGTTGCCAAAGCCCATGCCAAGCGACTGAAAATATTCGACCAGGGTCCCGGGCGGATAGTGAGTGCTGCCATTGAAGAGCATGTGTTCGAGAAAATGGGCCAGTCCCCGCTGATTTTCCTGCTCATGCAACGAACCGGACTGCACATCCAGGTACAGCGCCACCCGGTGCTGCGGCTCTTTATTCTGCTTGAGCACATAGCGCAGTCCATTAGGCAGGGTACCGAACACCAGGGAAGAATCAGGGATGAGGTCACTCTTATCCTGGGGCCAGCCTGTGGAAAAGCAGGTGCCCGCAGCGGGTGTGGCCGGAGCCTCGGCAAGGCTTACAGTGAACAGGGAGAGACTGAAACAGAAGGTGAGAACGGCAACAACTCGCTGCCAAAGAATACATCGCATTGTTGAACCCTTGTGTTTAGTGTATGCGGAGATAGTTTCAAAAATTATAAGGTATGCACGGAGGAAAACAAGATGCAGCTTCAAGGCAAGAAGGCGCTGGTGCTCGGCGCTTCTCGCGGCGTGGGTTTGGCCATCGCCAAATCCCTTGCACAGGAGGGCGTACGACTGGCACTGCCCTGGTATGACTGGCCGGAATCGTCCCAGGAGATGATGGATATTTTTATCCGGGAGGGTGGAGAACACCTGGCCATGCGGGTGGACCTGCGCCGGCCAGACGACGTTGCCACTCTGATGACACAGATCGACGAGCAGTTCCAGTGCCTAGACATTCTGATCAACAACATCGAACGCGGCGGCATGCCCATCCTCCACGGCGGCTACCATCGGCAAATCAACCGTGAGCAGTGGCAGCGGGAAATGGAAACCACCCTGCATGCCAAATGGCTGGTCTTTGATCAGGCACTGCCGCTGCTCAAAAAAAGCAATGAGGCTGCCGTGGTCAACATTTCCTCCATCGCCGGCATCACCGGACGCTCCGGCCCAGCCGGGCTTCTGTTCAATGATGGTTACAGCGCAGCCAACCGCGGGGCTTCTGCACTGACAGAAACCTGGGCGCGCGCAGGAGCACCTCATATCCGCGTGAATGAACTGATGCTGGGGCTTGTGGATCAGCGGCATGGACCGGGCACCAAAGGCTGGAGTCTACTGAGCGTAGAAGAGCAAGGGGCATTGATGGCACATACGCTGCTCGGGCGCACGGGAACGCCTGAGGAAGTGGCACGGGCGGTACTCTTTCTGGTACGGGATGCAGGATTCATGACCGGAGCCTGCCTGCGGCTGGACGGCGGCTTTGTCCTGGGCGGTGACGCGGCAGCAGATATACCCGCCGGTCATCTATAAGAATGGGGAAAAATCAGAGATCCAGCACCCAATCCGGCAGATGGTGCATGATGTAGTCGGTTACCTTTTCCTTGGCATCCGGACCATGTCCCTTCACACCAGCGTCACGCATGACCTCTTCAAAATCAAACCAGCAAAGTTCCTTGTCCCCGTGACTGTATACCGTAAAGACGCGGTGATCCGCTAGCTCCACATCCTCTTCTTCCTGGATGGCGGCAACCAGACGCACAGCTTCTTCGTAGGGTAAATAACGAACTTCTTCGCTGCTCATTGAGATCACCTTTACGGGGCAGTTCCACCGCTGAAAATGAAAAAGGCGAGATGAACAGATCAACTCGCCCAGCACTCGAAGACCAGAAACAGATCAGGCTGGCTTGACCACGGCTCCGGAACGGATGCAACGGGTGCAGGCTCTGACATGCACAACGGTACCATTGGCGGTAACCATCCGGACTTTCTGCAGATTGGGCAACCAGCGACGACGGGTTTTATTATGGGCGTGGCTGACGTTGTTGCCGGTCGAAGGGCTCTTGCCACAGATAGCACAAATACGGGCCATGATAGTTCTCCTCAAGAAAATCGATAACAATAGTCGGTAAGTATTACCCGGGCAGCACAATAAATCAAGTTTTTTCAAGACATCATTACAAAAAACTTGGCAATCCTCCTGACACTCGGCGTCTCCTGGCCGCTCCGGATAATTTCTCCGGCGGTTCCGTGTTCACCAATCGGGTATCAGCCGCGCTTTTTTGTTCCTTGAAAACGGATAATTCTGCTTCGTCAATTATCGTTTTTTTGTTATACTTGGCGCTATTGTTTACACATATTCCCCACCGCACACCCCGGTTGCCGGTGCGTTGGCAGGGGCACCCCGTTCAATGCTCTCAAAAAAGCTGGTAAGCAACCACCCACAAGGATTTTGTCATGGGGCAGTCCCTCGCTCTAGCCTATGATTTTTTTACCTGGAGGGCAGTTCTTGATATCCTGCTCATCAGTACGGCACTTTTTTATCTGTACCGTACCCTCCTCAGGCTGGGCACGTGGAAAATCATGGCAGGCATTGTCATGGCCCTGGTGGTTTTCATTCTCGCCCATGTCCTTAATTTAAAAGGGATTGAGTGGATTTATCAGAACGTGAGCCATGTGGCTGTCCTGGGTCTGATCGTCATTTTCCAGCCTGAACTGCGCAAAATTTTAGAGAAAGCTGTTTCCGTCCCCTCACATCGTGCCATCAAAGGGCAGGATACCTCTTTTCAGGCGCTCATTGCCGAAAGCCTCATGAAACTTGCCCAGGAGCGTTGCGGCGCGATCCTGGTTTTTCCTGGTAAGGAACCGATCAAGGAGAAAATCTCCGGAGGCTATCAACTCAATGCCTTCGCCTCGCTGCCTCTTATCCTCAGTATTTTTGACACCAATTCTCCCGGCCACGACGGCGCGGTTATTATCGAGGGCAACAGGCTCACCCAGTTCGGGGTGCGGCTGCCCATGTCACAGACCAACAGGCTTTCCGAAGAATATGGTACCCGCCACCATGCAGCCATGGGACTAGCGGAACAGACCGATTCGCTCGTTCTGGTTGTTTCCGAGGAACGCGGACAGGTGTCCCTCTTTACCAACGGCACCATGCAGCCGGGGCTGAATGCCGAACAAATCACCCATGCCATTCTTGAACACCAGCAGCAGATGGGATTTTTCCGTAAGGACAAATCCTTCAAAATCCGCAAACGAACCATATTTCAGGCTGTAGTCAGCCTGATCATCGCTGTGGCGTTCTGGACCTCGCTCATGTATTCCCAGCAGGAGGTTGTGGAACGGGTCCTGCCGGTGACTATAGATTATACTTCACCCGCCGACGGCCTGATGCTCGTTGGCGACAAGGCCAACTAGGTCAAGTTGCATAATGTTGGCCCCAAATCCGATATCGACACCCTGGCCATGAATCCACCCAGCGTGAAGATTGATCTTTCCAGGATGTCCAAGGGCTCTCAATCCATTATTATCACCAGTGAAAATATCCGGCTGCCCCGGGGAGTTTCCCTGCTTGACACCTCGCCCCAGCAGCTTAAACTGACGCTGGCGGAAGTGATGGAAAAAAATGTCAGTATCAAGCCCCAGATTATTGGCAAACTGCCCGGCAATCTGAAAATCAAGAAAATCACTGTCACCCCGGATTCCGTTCTCGTCAATGTTCCGGTAACGCGGGACATTAAGAATCTTGACGAGGTACTGACTACCCCGATCTACCTGGACTCCCTTTCCACGGACAGCAAGCTGTTCTGTAAGGTCATTGCCCGCCCGTCCATCCAACCGGTGTCCCGTCACTGGCCGGATGTGGAAGTGTCTATTGAGCTGACCAAATAGTTCTCTTACCACCGTCCACGGCCACTACCAAACCCTCCTTGCGGACGATAATCGCGCGTCTTCATTCCATTTGCTTTTGCCGCCGCAGGAACCAGAAGCCCAACCCGCCAGAAACCAGTGAGCTGAGCAGCACCGTC
>DAIODL010000138.1:0-5844 GCA_036746815.1 Desulfobulbus sp. | reverse complement strand
GAGGTTGACTTATGATCACTAACCCCAAGGCTGTGCTCGCAGCCGCGATTGTGTTGCTGGCCGGAATGCTGCCGGCCGCCGGCTTGGCGATGGACCAGTACGATGCGCCGGAAACGGTGACCATCGGGACCCTGGCCAACCTCTACAAACCGGTCCTCTTCAGCCATATCCAGCACGCTAAGATGGCCAAATGCCGCGACTGTCATCACCACACCACCGGTCAGTCGACCCAGGAAGCCAACTGCGTCCGCTGCCACGCGCATTCGCCGGAAACACCCTTCGTGGCATGCAAACACTGCCACAGTGCAACACCATTTTCTCCCAGTGAGTTAGCCGCCATCGAAAAACCCGGCGTCTATCATATTGATAAACCCGGGCTCAAGGCTGCCTACCACCTTAACTGCGTGCCCTGCCACATCAAGGAAAACGCTCCGTCAGGGTGTCAGGGATGTCATGCCATGACCGAAGAGGGGAAAAAGCTGTTCAAGGTTGATCTGGCCGGAAAGGCTGGCGCTGCTCAACAGCATAAAAAATAACGCTCTGCAACTCGTGAGGAATAGCACATGAAAACACTCATCAGCCGGAGAAAATTCCTGCAGGGCAGCGTCGCCGCTTCCGCTGCGGCAACCGTCTCCCTGGCAAAAACAGCACAGGCTCACAATTTTGAGGGCTATCCGAACGCCATGGGCGTCCTGGTCGACCTGAATCGATGCGTGGGCTGCCGCAGCTGCGAAGCTGCCTGTAACAGGGAACAGAAGCTGCCTGCTCCGGAAAAACCATTCAACGATTTCTCGGTCTTCGACGAATTTCACGAAGGCCAGCCGCGGCGTACCGATGAAACCCGCTACACCGTGGTGGACCGCTTCAAGGTGCCCGGGCTTGATCACCCGCTGTTCCGCAAGATTCAGTGCAACCACTGTCTGGAACCGGCCTGTCTGACTGCCTGCTTTGTCAACGCCTACACCAAAACCCCGGAAGGCGCGGTCATCTACGACCCGGATGTGTGCGTGGGCTGCCGTACCTGCATGATCGCCTGCCCGTTCTATATCCCGACCTTCCGCTACTCAAGCGCCATTCATCCGCGCATCATGAAGTGCATTTTCTGCTACGACACCCGCCTGGTCAAGGGCTTGCCCCCGGCCTGCGTGGAGGCCTGTCCGCAGGAAGCGCTCACCTTTGGCCGCCGCGAGGATATCCTCAAAATCGGGCATCAGCGCATCCGTGAAAATCCCGGAACCTATGTGGACCATATTTATGGCGAACATGAGGCCGGCGGTACCTCCTGGGTCTACATCTCACCGGCCGAATTTGACAAGGTCGGTATGGACACCACCGTACCCAAGGAACCGATTCTTAATTATGTCAAAGGCTTTCTAGGTGTTGTCCCCATGGTTCTGACCATCTGGCCAGCGCTTTTTGCCGGCTTCCATCTGCTGGCAAAACGCAAGGACAAACTGAAAGAAACTGTCAATCATGAGGGGGAGGAATGACCAATGTTTAATTTCAGCGCGACCAAACACGAAATTCCCATTGTCTCCCACCTCAAGCCAGACGGGAGCAAATGGACGCTCAAGGAAAAGCTCTGGCTCGGACTGAGCCCCAAGGATTACCGGGCGCAGTTTCTGCGTAATCCGGTGAACTGGGTGCTCATCGTTATCTTTGCCGTGGGTATTCCCCTGCTGCTGATGCGTTACTTTGGCGGGTTGGTCACCGTCACCAGCGCCTCAAACGACTATCCCTGGGGACTGTTCCTGGGTTTTGGCCTGTTCGGCATGGTGCCGTTGTCCGCCTCGGGCTTTCTGCTCAGCACCGCGGTGGATATCTTCGACCGCAAGGACTTTATTCCCATTGAGCGGCTGGCTCTGCTCAACGGGCTGCTCGGCTATTTCTTTGCCGTTGTCTATCTGGAGGTTGATCTGGGTATGCCCTGGCGGCTCTATTATCCCATGTTTGTCTCTCTGGGGCCGGCGGCTGTGCTCTTTCTCGTAGCCTGGCACGTGGCCACCTACCTCTCGGTGCAGATTGCTGAGATCTGTCCGGCGCTTTTCGAGTGGATTGGCTGGCTTCCGGGTAAACGCTTCATCAAATCAATTACCCTGGGCCTCACCATCGCCGGTATCATTCTCTCCACCCTGCATCAGGGAGCACTGGGCGCGCTCTTTACCTACGCGCCAGCCAAGGTGCATCCGCTGTGGCTCTCCGACTCGTTTCAGTGGATCCACTTTTTCTGTTCCGCTATCTTTGCAGGACTGTCCATGGTGATCATTGCCAGCACCCTGTGCAAACATTTTCTTTCCTGGCGCTGTGACCAGCGTTTTCTCGACAATGTTGACCAGAGCACCCTTGCTTTGGGTAAAGGCTGCGCCTACGCGCTCATCACCTATCTGGTCATTAAAATCGTGGGCGTGGCCCATGACAACAACTGGCTTCTGCTGCTCAGCGGCTGGGGTCACTATTACCTCTGGGAAATGGGTCTTGCCGTCGTGCTGCCGATGATTCTCTTTGCGTATGGCGTCAAACACCGGCTGATGGGTATGATCCGTATCGCCGCCGTCATCAGCGTAGCGGGCGTCCTGTGGAACCGCCTCAACACCTGCATCGTCTGCTACAACTGGAAGCTGTATCAGGAGATACCACCCTGGACAGAGATCTGGATCACCGTCACCATCTTTGCCCTGTATTTTATTACCTATCGCTTCATCCTCTATCGCCTGCCTGTTATCTATGAATGGAAGGGCGAAAAATGATGTGAATCGGCCATGGATCCCGGCTTTTTTGCCGGGATCCAGCCTCTTCTGTGGAGACGTATCGTGACCGACTCCCGCATCCCACCTGTTTTTCTGCGCGGCCCCTGGAATGACTGGCCGCTTAAACGGATTTTTGCCGGAATTACGGTTCTGGTGCTCGTATTTTTTACCGTCATTCTGGGACTGGGCATACGTCAGTATCTGCTCTATAATCAATGTTTGCAGGCAGTAAACGCCAGCGATCGCCTGCTTTTTCATTTCACCACCATCAAGGATCACCTCAATGAATCCCTGATTCTGGCCAACAAAGTTGATCTGCGTGCTCTGACCAATGAACTGCAGACGCTGGAAAAAGAAGTCGCGGACCTGAAAAATAACGTCCTGGTACCCGACGGACTGTCGACCATGCTGCCGTCCCGGGGCGATCTGCTGGGCTTGGAGGTGCAGCTGCGTTCCATCCAGGAAGATCCTCAGAAAAAGGGGCAGGAGACGGTCACTCTGGTCCGAGCCCTGAGCCGCACCAACGCCGGGCTGCAACAGTTCCGCTTCGGCTTGAGCGATCACACCCAGCGCATTCTGCTGGGGCTGCACAAAATTATTGCAGGCGCCCTGGGATTGATTGTCGTTCTATCCTGCACCCTGCTCTTTCTCTTCAACCGTTCGCTGAGCGCACCCATCCTCACCCTCTGCCGCATGCCGGGACCGGGTCAGGAAACCGAAACCAGTAAGCCCTGTTCCGTGAACACCCTCATGGCCCAGATAACCCGTCTTGAGGCCCTGGCGCAGCAAACGCTAACCCAGGTGGATCGCGAGCCCGCCGGGCCGGAAGCACTTGTCCGTCAGGCCCACTGTTTCCGCCATAGTGTCCTTGGACTGATGCATGCGGAATTTGGCAGCGAATTGACGAACAGCCTCAATGGCATTCTCAACTACACCCAGAGCCTTATTGATGTGGAAGGGGAAGCCAAAGGCGACCAGCTGCGCGCTGGTATCCTGCCCCGGCTCATGCAGGAGGAAAAAAAGACTGCGGAGCTGGTCAGCACCTGGCAGAAGGTCGGCCAATGGCAGCCATCCCGCCCCTCAAGCATTGCGCTTGATCGGTTATTCAGCCAGCTTAAGCAGATGCTTGAAAAAGGCCTGCGCGCGGAATCCATCACCCTTGTATTTCCTGACCAGGTGACTGCCGAGGCGCTGGTGCCAGCCGGCGACCTCTGGCTGACCCTGCTCACACTGATTGATCAGGGCCGCCGTGCCTTGAACAAAGAACCGGCCTCACATACCACACCAAAGCAGATTCGCATCACTCTTGCTGCATCTGCAAATAAAAATCAGCCACTGAGCCTGCAGCTGGAGAACACCAGCGGTACCTGGCTGCAGGGCGATCAGCTGCTGTGGCCGGATCGGCCGTTCTGCGCACAACTGTTGCAAATGCATCAGGGAAGTCTTTCCGAACAGGCCATGGAGAACCAGCTCCAGCTTATACTGACGGTGCCCTGTCGCAATATGGGGCTGTAATCGACCGTACCAAAAGGCGAACACACGAGCGTCACACCACATATCCGTAGCAACGTCCAGTTCTTATTTCACCGGTTTTCCGTGCTTCATCTATAAGACCTGAAAGCGGCTCACCTATCTATCTCCGTGCGCAACAGAAGTGCTTATCGGCGCCACACCAAAACCACTCTTTTCACCACGCACCTGTGGTGAACCTGTGGCACACCACAAATATGTGGTACACGCCACACTCCTGCAACTTCTCTTTTTTGAAAAAAATTATCCATTAAAATCAAATAATTGAAAGCAAAAAACATTTTCTTTTTCTGGCATGCCAACTTTGGCACCGAGAGTGCAATCTCAAGGGCACAAGAACAAAACAACGCATCATTGCTGATGACATCTTCCAAGGAGGCACACCATGACAACTCAAGTTATCAACAAAACCGAAACCAAAACCGACGTCGCACAGGAAACCTCGAAATTCACAATCCGCATCGTGATGGGTATGGCTGCACTGATTGGTGCCTGGGCCGTTGCCTGCCTGATTGGCGGTCTGGCCAGCGGCGGCGTGGGGAATCTGATCCACGGATACATCTCCACCATCATCGGCCACTGAGAAACGCGCAGTTATATTAACGAGATAAATTACAATACAAATTAACAATAAAAGGAGACCTGCAATGTCCACCAAACCCACCAAAAAATCCCTTTCCATCGCGTTCCTTATCTTTGGCTCTTTGATCGTTCTCTGGGGTGCCGCCGCCTTTATCGGAGCCCTGCATCAGGCCAACTGGCAGATCGGCACACTGGCACGGCATTACATGATTGCTACCGGTATGGTTAAACCTTTGCACACACTGGTGGATTTCTACAGCCACATCAAAGGGATTGAGTACCTGATCTGCGTTGACTTCTTCGTAGCCTTCACTTACTTTTTCAAATATGTTCATCACGAAGCACCCCGCAAATCGGTCACTGTCCGTAGAGTAAGATGACGCATAAAAAGAAAAATAACGCATAAAAAAAGTGTCTATCGCATGAGTTGCGATAGACACTTTTTTATGCTCAATGAGATGCAAAAAAATTTCTCAAAAAAATAAACAAATCATTGACCATTATTACGGAGAAAAATATAGTGTGGTCATGGTTAACAATATCTATATACAAATCATCAGCAAGATACGCAATCTTTCGAAATCGTTGGATAAGTACTCAAAGTATCTTGACATCAAATATCACGTTACTCTGCCGCAGATTCTCTGTCTCCATGAGTTGTATGCTCACGGCGCCACGACACTGACGGAACTGACGCGCCAACTCAATATGAACAACAGCGCCATGACGGGCATTATTGACCGCCTGGAAGCCAAGGGTTTGCTACGGCGTACCCGCAAGGGCTCAGACCGGCGCACGGTGTGCATCGAGTTTACCGATGCCGGGCAGGAAGCGGTAGCCCGGCTGCTGCAGATTCTGGAAGAAGACTCTTTTTTCGATACCAAAACCGTGGGACCGGACCAGGTGTCTGAAATTGTGGGCTCCTTAAGCCAGGTCATCCAGGCCCTGGAGCCGGAAGTCAAAAAGATTGTGCTGACAAACTGAC
>DAIODL010000137.1:0-5887 GCA_036746815.1 Desulfobulbus sp. | reverse complement strand
ACCGGCGCCCATACCTTTGGTAATTCCAGGCCCCAGCTGCAACCGGATATCAGCCCGTGATTTTTCCAACGCCTGCATATCCGTGTTGGCCGTGATAAATTCAACGCCAGCCAAGTGGCTTTCCACCATGGTATTGATGGCATTCCCACCGCCACCTCCGACACCGATGACCTTGATGACAGCCACGGAATCCTCTTCGGCTATTCTAAACGGCATATTCGTCTCCCCATCAATTAAGTCTGTCATATACGTCCCCCCGGACCCGCGCTCCATACAGAGATTGAGCACTCAGCACTACTCAAACAATATTTTTAACCCAGTTTTTAAATTTATGCACTAAACCACCGGCCTGTTTGGGGGAGCCAATCTTTGCCTTGCTCCCATGCAGCACCAGTCCTACTGCTGTGGTACAGCGGGGTGAATGGATTTCCTCAATCTTGCCCGTTACACCCTGCGGATAACCGATACGGACCGGCAGATCAAAAACCTGCTCGGCCATCTCTACAATATTGGCCAGCATCGCCGTACCACCAGTCAAAACAATACCTGCGTTGATACGGTTGCGGAAACCTGATGAACAGATGTCCTTATTGACCATTTGCAGAATTTCTTCCATACGCGCCTCGAGGATTTCCACCAGAATCCTCTGAGATACTTTACGAGGCTTGCGATCACCAACGGTGGGAACTTCGATGATATGGTTTTCCTTGATCATCTTGGCAAGTGCCCCGCCGTACAGGTATTTCAGTTCTTCGGCCTCCTGCAACGGAGTCCGCAATCCCACAGAAAGGTCACTGGTGAGGTTGTTCCCGCCCAGAGACAGCTCCCAGGTGTGTTTGATGGTGCCATTGGAAAAAATAGCCAGATCGGTGGTGCCGCCGCCGATGTCAAGTAAGGCCACGCCCAGATCCATCTCGTCCTTGGTGAGTACGGTCAGCGACGAGGCCACCGACTCAAGCACAATATCTGCTACATTCAGTCCCGCCCGGTTGCAGCTCGTCACCACGTTGTGCAGGGAGGTATCATCTGCAGTAACGATGTGCACATTGGTCACCAGGCGAACCCCGGTCATGCCCAGAGGGTTCTGGATACCGGTGTGGTCATCGACCATGTATTCCTGCGGCAGCACATGAATAATCTGCTGATTATCAGAAATTTTCACGGTCTGCGCAGCCTGGATAACGGCCTCAATGTCCTGCTCGCGAATCTCCTGGTTATTGATGGCGATGATGCCGGGCGAGTTAAACCCCTTGATGTGATTACCGGCGATGCCCACATACACGGATTCGATGTCACAGCCCGCCATGTCTGAGGCGGTATCCACAGCCTGACGGATGGACTTGACAGTGGATTCAATGTTCACCACCACGCCTTTTTTCATGCCCGATGATGCGGCGGTGCCCACACCGATGATCTCGACATGATCCTCAAACACCTCGCCGATCATGGCGCAGACTTTGGTGGTACCAATGTCCAGACCGGCGACGAGTTCTCCTGGCTCGTGCGAGTCCAGCTGCACGTCGTCTACCTCGTCGACAGCGTTCACTTCCTCTACCATGTCAACAGCGTCATCCGTTATTTTTGGGTCCGGTAACCAAGATTTTATCATCTATATAATCCATTCGAATTTCTTTGACAGACTCGACCATTTTTTTAGCATACAATTCACCGATCGTCCTGACCAGCCAATAATATTTTGTCTGCAGCCGATCCGTACCGAAATATACAGGAAAAGGATGAGCCACAAGGTAGAGAATCAACCCCTCTTTTGCATCGACATGCACCTCAGAGATTGCCTGAATCGGCAGCACCGCATTGCCCCGGGCAGCAACCTGCAGCACCTGCAGCGCCCCCCTGGCCAGACTGTTCTGCTGGAACGTATCCGTTTGCACATCCCGATCCATCTGCACCCCGGTAATCACCGGATAATCCATTTCCTGCCGTCCCTCGGCTTTAGCAAAAATCTGCCCCTTGGTATCGACATAGTAGAGTTGACTGATCTTTCCCTCCTGCAGGTTAACCAGGGCAAGAGGCTGGTGTTCAGTGACCAGAACTTCTACTGAGGACGGCCAGTGAGTTTTGATATCCACATGATCGACCCAGGGAAGCGATTCAATACGAACCTTGGCGGCACTCCGGTTGAAATTAATCAGATTCCCGCCAACCTGCACTTTGGCCAGTTCCAGAATCTGCCGTTCACTGACGTGGCGTTCTCCGGTGACACGGACATCCGAAAGACGAAAAACATTAGAACTCAATACCCAGCGCGCACCTGACCAGGCAACGAATAAAACGATCATCAACATCGTCCCAAGCAGGGCAAAATTCCTGAAAAGACGTTTCCATCTCCAGGAACGCTGCACCCCAGTCACCACCTTCTGCGGATAGACCCGTTTGGCGGGCACACGCCTGTGGGTGAACAGACTGCGCAACTTTTCCTTCCAGCTGGAGCGCCGGTTGCCTTTGCGTGCTCGGGATGTTGCTTGATACGTTACGTAGCCTGCCATCAGTCCGTCACATTCAGGTTGCTCATAAGATTCTGACTTCCGGTTCCAGGAGTACTCCGGAACGTTGCTGCACGGCCTGCTGTACCTTTTCCATCAATAGAAGGATATCGTCCGGCGAAGCACCGCCGGTGTTGACGATAAAATTGGCATGTTCCGGTGAAACCATGGCCTTGCCCTGACAAAGTCCCTTAAGTCCCGCATCTTCAATCAGGCGGCCGGCAAAATCTCCGGCAGGATTTTTGAAAAACGAGCCTGCCGAAGCCACACCCTGAGGTTGCCGTTTTTTGCGTTCAGCGATCAGTTCCTGACAGTTTTCTCCGATCACCCGCTGTTCGCCATGCAGCAGATGCAGCAGTACCCCGGTAATGACGAGGGGATATATTTTTTCATGGGGCAGGCTGGTGAAACGGTAACCAAAAGTAATTTCATTGCACCCGATTTCACGTGCATTCCCTTCCGCATCAATAACCCGTACCATGTGCACCCGTTCGCCAATGGCATGCTGGCAGGCACCGGCATTCATGCGCACCGCGCCGCCCACCGAACCGGGAATTCCCGCCATGAACGTCAAGCCATCCAGGCTGTTACTGGTGCACCAGTTGACCAGAGCTGCCATGCTGCATCCAGCCGGAGCCCACACCCGGGCAACGCTCTGCTCCCCCTGATGCTCAAGCAGGCGCGCCTCCTTTACCGTACTGTGCAGGCGGATGAATACGCCGCTGAACCGATGCGTGGCTACTAGGATGTTGGAACCGCCACCAATCACCTGCCAGGCAATATGTTCACGGGTCAGCCAAGGCAACAAGACCTGAAGATCTTCCTCAGTTGTCACTTCTACCACCGCTTCCGCCGTACCACCAGCCCGGAAGGTGGAGAAAGTCCCCATATCGACATCCCAAGTCACCGTGGGGCAGTAGGATTGCAGTTGCTGCCGCTGTTCCGCGTTCATTTTTTTGCCTCTTCCTGCGCCTGGAGCAATGCCAGCACCTCTTCCCCTGCGCGCACGATACTGCCGGCGCCAAGTGTCAGCAGGAGATCACCCGGCTGCAGTATGGGCAGTAATGCCTGGGGCTGCTGGATCAGATGCGCAATGAAATATGTCTGCCGCTGGCCATGCTGTTTGATGGCATCCTGCAGATGTTCTGCGCTGACGCCGGTTATGGGCTCTTCTCCGGCAGGATAAATGTCGGTCAGAATAAGCACATCCGCACGACGGAACGCGGTGACAAATTCATCGAACAGGAACTTGGTGCGGGTATACCGATGCGGCTGGAAAGCCACCACCACCCGCCGGTCCGGCCACCCTTCACGTACCGCGTCAAGCGTGGCACGGATTTCAGTGGGATGATGGCCGTAATCATCGATAATAAGAATGCCCCCGGCCTCACCCTTGACCTGCATGCGGCGCTGCACCCCCTGAAACTGCTCCAGTGCCCGGGCAATGACCGGAAAATCAATTTCCAACTCCATGCCGACACACAGCGCGGCCAGGCTGTTGTAGATCAGATGTTTACCCGGCCGGTTGATTTTGATTTCTCCCAGTTCCTTGCCGTGATGACGCACGGTGAAACGGGAAACCCCGTTACCGGAGACAATCTTCACTGCCTGATAATCCGCCTGTTCGGTTAACCCGTAGGTCAGAAGACGCTTCTGGATACGCGGCAGCAGCTGCGCCACATGATCATCATCAATACAGACCACTGCCGCCCCGTAAAAGGGCAGCCGGTTGATAAACTTCAAAAAAATGTCTTTGATCTGATCCAGATCACGGTAGTAATCAAGATGTTCCAGGTCGATGTTGGTGACCACATCGATCACCGGTGAGAGCTTGAGAAAAGAACCATCGCTCTCATCGGCCTCGGCGACCAGAAACTCACCGCTGCCCAGCTTGGCGTTGCTGCCCAGACCAAACACCTTGCCGCCAACCACAACAGTTGGATCGAGTCCAGCCTCGGAAAGCACCGCGGCCACCATGGAGGTGGTAGAAGTTTTGCCATGACTGCCGGCAACTGCGATGCCGTACTTTTTCAGCCGCATCAATTCCGCAAGCATCTCCGCCCGCTGTACGACCGGAATGTGCTGCTCAAGTGCGGCGACAACCTCAGGATTGGTAGCGGCAATGGCGGTCGAGGTGACCACCACGTCCGCACCTGTAACCCACTCGGCCTTGTGGCCCTGGTGGATCTCGGCGCCCATCTGCGCCAGCCGGGCGGTGATATCGGTTGATTGCAGGTCGGAACCGCTGACATGATACCCCAGACTCAGCAGCAGCTCGGCAATACCCGACATACCGATACCACCGATACCTACAAAATGAATATGTTCTGTTTTTCTATACATGAAGGCGCTTACTCCAGGCCCAATCGATAAATTTTCATTCCTGCTTCCGCGAAGCAACAAGCCGTAAACATGCATCCACAATCCGGCCAGTTGCTTCTGGTTTCGCCATGGTCCTCATGTTGCCCGACATTGTACGTAACTCTTCAGAATTTTGCAAGGAATCGCTTATATAACGGGCAAGAATTTCTCCAGTTAAAACAGCCTGCTGGAGCACCTTGCAACCATGCCCGTTTTCATAATATTTTCCATTGGTGGTCTGGTGATCATCGGCTGCATACGGGTAGGGAATCAGCAGTGCGGGCAAGCCCATGACGGCCAGTTCCGCAAGCGTCGTTGCCCCGGCCCGGGAGACCGCCAGATCAGCCCGCTGATAGACAGCGGCCATATCGCTGATGAAGGCCGAAACCTCCGCGTCAACGCCCAATTTGGCATACCCCTGTTTGACCAGATCCTCGTCATCGCGACCAGTCTGATGAATAAGCCGAAATGGACATTGTTTTTTCTGAAGAATCTCGACAGTTTCCAGCATCAAAAGATTGACCCGATGCGCCCCCTGACTGCCGCCCAGTATGAGGAGGGTAGGCGGCGGCTCATGTGCGGGTTTTGTCTGCGCGGCGGCCAGAATTGCCTCACGCACCGGATTGCCGGTCTGCTCGGTTTTGGAAGCAGGAAACGGCGGCATGCAGGGGAGCGAAATAAATACGCGGGTAGCCAGCTTGCCTGCCAGCCGGTTGGCCATTCCGGGCACGGAATTCTGCTCATGAATGGCGATGGGTACGCCCATCAGACGGGCCGCAAGGAGTACCGGTCCGGTTACATAGCCGCCCACCCCAAAGACCAAATCCGGTTTGAAGTTACGCAGCATCTGCATGGCCTTCCAGACGGCGATCGGCATGCGTGCCAGGGTGTGCAGCCTGGTCATGAATCCCAGATTTTTGACACCGCCGCAGGCAAGGGTCGCGCGCTTAAATCCCAGCCCCTCCACCACCTGCTGATCCAGAAGCCGTTCCGTCCCGATAAACAGCACTTCCGTGCCGGGG
>DAIODL010000136.1:0-5907 GCA_036746815.1 Desulfobulbus sp. | reverse complement strand
GTGGTGCCCTGTTCCTGATTGATGGTGCGGATGATCTGAAAGATCTGTCTGGTGACCAGCGGTGCCAGTCCCATGGAGGGTTCGTCAAGGAGCAGCAGGCGCGGCCGGGCCATGAGCGCGCGGCTGATGGCAAGCATCTGCTGTTCACCACCTGATAGGTTGCCGCCGGGTTGTTTGCGGCGCTCGGCCAGAATCGGGAACAGGTGATAGACATAGTCACGGTCCTTGGCGATATTCTCTTTGTCGGAGCGCAGAAAAGCGCCCATGTCCAGATTCTCGGCCACGCTCAAGTCGGGAAAAATGTGACGACCCTCAGGCACTTGACTGATGCCCAGTTTGACGATGTCATCGGGCCGCATACCGCCAATCTGTTTGCCTTCAAAGAGAATGGAGCCCGAACGCGGCGGGACAATACCGCTTATGGCCATGAGTGTGGTGGATTTTCCCGCACCGTTGGCACCGATCAGGGTGATGATTTCACCTTCGGCAATGGATAGACTCACCTCGTGCAGGGCCTGGATGTTCCCATAGAAGGCGTCAATCTTCTGGACTTCAAGCATGAGCTTCCTCCTCACCCAGGTAGGCCTTGATCACGGCCGGATTGTGGCGGACCTCTTCCGGGCTGCCTTCGGCGATTTTACGGCCGTAGTCCATGACAAAGATGTGGTCGGAGAGCTGCATTACCATTTTCATGTCATGTTCAATGAGCAGGATGGATAATCCGTCCGCCTTGATGGAAGTGATCAGCTCGTTGAGTTCCAGAGTTTCGTGAGGATTCATGCCCGCGGCCGGTTCATCCAGAAGCAGCAGAACCGGTTCCGTGGCCAGTGCCCTGGCGATTTCCAGCCGCCGCTGCGCGCCATAGGGCAGGTTTTTGGCATAGATGTCGGCCTGATCCGCGAGTCCAATGCGTTCCAGAAGTGCCATACTCATGCCCACAATCTGCCTTTCTTCGAGGATGGTCCTGCGATTACGGAAGATGGCGCCCAGTATTTTGGCATGGGTGCGGCAATGGCGGCCGATCATCACGTTTTCCAGCACCGTCATGTTGGGGAAGAGGCGGATATTCTGAAAGGTGCGCGCCAGACCAAGTTCGGTGATATGGTTGGGCTTGAGGCCATTAAGCCTGCAATCGGGCTGGCGGTACCGATAGAGCATCAGGTCACCGGAGGTGGGGGTGTACATGCCGGTGAGGCAGTTGAAAAAGGTGGTCTTTCCGGCGCCGTTGGGTCCGATCAGGGCCACGATTTCCCCGCGGTGAATCCGCAGGTCCATCTGGTCCAGGGCGCGGATGCCACCAAAATCCATGGTCAGTTTCTGTACGTCGAGCAGTGGTTCCATGCGTGTGTCAAAGTTACGGTTAACGGTGGCTGGTGTAGGTGCGCCGTACATTGGCGATAATGCCCTGGGGCCGGAAGATCATCATGATGACGAGAATCGCGCCGAAGGCCAGCATGCGGTAGTCGGAGAGGAACCTCAGATATTCGGGCAGCAGAATCAGAACGAACGCACCGATGATGACACCAATGATGGAACCCATGCCGCCCAGCACCACGATGCAGAGAATCATGGCGGATTCCAGGAACTCAAAGCTCTTTGGACTGACAAAAGTGGTACGCGCCGCAAAGAACACGCCGGCCATGCCCGCCCAGGTGGCACCCAGGGCAAAGGCGGTGAGTTTGGTTTTGGTCTTGTCGATACCCATGGCCTGGCAGGCGATCTCATCCTCGCGCAGGGCGAACCAGGCGCGGCCGATACGGGAGTTCTGCAAGCGGTTGATGATAAAAATGGTGACGATCACCATGCCGATAATCAGATAGTAGATGTAGTCGAGCGACTGTCCCAGAGTAAAGTGCATGCCAAAAAAGCCGGGCCGCGGAATATTGGAGATACCGCTTGGCCCATGGGAAAAGGAATCCCAGTTCTCCAGGATAATACGGATGATCTCACCAAAACCCATGGTGACAATGGCCAGATAATCGCCCCGCAGCCGCAGTACCGGGAAACCAAGCATGATGCCGAACATGGCCGCCAGAAGGCCGGCCGCGGGCAGCACGGTCCAGAAGCCCAGACCGAAATGGAGGTTGAGCAGGGCGTAGCTGTAGGCGCCCACCGCGTAGAAGGCCACGTAGCCCAGGTCGAGCAGACCGGCCATACCTACCACGATGTTGAGTCCCAGGCCGAGCATGACGTACGTCAGCGCGGTGGACATGATGGTTACCTGGTAGGTGGAGAAGAATTGCGGGAATACCAGGAGAAAAATGAAGGCCGCTCCCAGAAGCGGCAGATAGACCTGGCGCCGGTGTAACACCTCAGCCAGGGAAAAGGTGCGTGGGTGAATAAGGCCCTGGCGGATTTTTTCCTGTCGGCGGGCTTTCAGCACCTTGCCGGCACTTGAAATCAGAGAGACCGCAAAGCTGATGCCTCCCATCCAGAACATATTGGCCCAGCGCCAGATAATCGTGTGTTCAATGGTGTTGACCTTGATCACCATAATGGGGAAGGTCAGAAACATAAACCAGAGGCCGATAAGCACAGCCCGGCGCAAATCTCGTAGGGTCAGCATACGGTTCCTCCTCTCACACTTTTTCCACCGAGGCTTTGCCCAGCAGGCCGGCGGGTCGGAAAATAAGAATTAACACCAGAAGGGAAAAGGCGAACACGTCTTCATAGTCACTGCTTACATAGCCGGTAGCAAAGGACTCGGTGAGTCCCAGCACATAACTCCCGAGCACAGCGCCGGGAATGGAACCGATGCCGCCGAGCACTGCAGCGGTGAAAGCCTTGAGACCGGCGATGAATCCAATGTAGAAGTTGATCTGACCGTTGTGCGAGGCAACCAGCAGACCACCGATGGCCGCCAGTGCGGAACCGATGATAAAGGTGATGGAGATGATGTGGTCCACGCTGATACCAAGCAGCAGCGCCATTTTCTGATCCTGGGCCGTGGCGCGCATGGCCTTGCCGATGCGGGTGTATTTAATGAGTAGCATCAATCCCAGCATGACCACGGCGGAGACCACAAGGATGGCCAGGTCCGTGGAACCGAGGAAATTGGCATAGGGCTCAAGAAATTTGAAATTCGGGATCATGTTGGGAAAGGGCAGAAAATCCGGTGTCTGTGCCAGCCGTACGTAGTTCTGCAGGAAAATCGACATACCGAGGGCAGAGATCAGCGGCGACAGCCGGGGCGCGGAGCGCAGGGGCCGGTAGGCGATGCGTTCCACGGTGAAACCGTAGGCTGCGGCCCAGATGGCGGCACAGAGAGCGGCCAGTACCAGAATCGCCGGACCGGGCATGCCCAGCATGGAAAACACCGTGGACGCGATCAGGGCGGTAAAGGCGCCGATCATGTAAATCTCGCCGTGGGCGAAGTTGATCAGGCCGATAATGCCATACACCATCGTATACCCCAGGGCGATCAGGGCATAGATGGAGCCGCGGGTCAGACCACCGAAAAAGAGTTCGACAAAATAATCCATGGAACCACTGCAGCAAAAAGGTAGAAGGGAAAAAAACGCCAGAAAAACGAATGCCTGAAAACCGTGGCCGGTTTCAGGCATTCGTGTATGAGCGGCTTACTGAACTTGAACGTACTTACCGTCTTTAACCTGATAGATGGAAAAGCCAATCCCGATGGGATCACCGTTCTTATCAAACTTGATGTTCCCAAACGGGGTTTCCACAGATTCGGTATGCAGTGCCTTGGACAGGGCCGCGGAATCCATGGAACCTGCCTTGGCAATAGCGTTGGTCAGGGCCAGGGTGGCGGTGACAGCGTTGTCAAAGAAAGCGCCGGGATCGGTTCCTTCCTGTTTTTTGAATTCATCCCGATACTTCTGGGCAAGCGGGCTCTTGGATACATCAGCAGGGCCGGTGGCATACACGCCTTCGGCGAATTTACCGGCAACCTTGATGAAGGTGGCGTCCTTGACACCGTCATCGGAAACGAAGGGAATATTGACCTGTTTCTGCTTCATCTGGGTGACAATCTTGGAGGCTTCCGGATGGTAACCGCCAAAGATAACTGCCTCAGCACCGGCACGTCTGATTTTCTGGATGACAGCGGAATAGTCCACAGCACCGGGGGTGACACCTTCAAACAGCACCACTTTGGCCTTACCGCCTGCTTCGATGTCTTTTTTGGCGTATTCGGCCAGTCCTTTGCCATAGTCGCCCTTGTCATGAATGACGGCAATTTTTTTTGCCTTCAGGGTATTGACCGTAAAGTTGACCACATACTGAGCCTGGACAGCGTCACTGCCGATGGTCCGATAGAAGTTCGGGTATTCACCACTCAAAGTCAGATCAGGCGTGGTGGCCGAGGGAGAAATGACGATGACTTTGGCGTCGCGGTAAATAGGCAGGGCAGCCTTGGTGGCGCCGGAACAGATATGGCCGATAACAGCCTTCACTCCGGAGGAAACCAGCTTGGTGGCCGCGTTGGTGGCAATTTCAGGCTTACATGCGTCATCTTCCACCAGCACCTGCACCTGATTACCGTTGATGCCGCCCTTGGCGTTAATATCTTTGACAATAAGCTGAACGGCTTTTAAAGTCGGCAGGCCATAAGAGGCGAGATCGCCGCTATGGGCGCCAGCTACGCCGATTTTGATGGGCTCTCCGGCCAGGGCCAGGGCGGCAGTCAAAAGCATTGCTGCGCAACCTGCTGTAATTTTGAATAATTTCATGCAGCTTTCCTCCTGAGACAAATTAACATATACAATACATTTGCATTTGTTGAATGGAGTTTTTCTTACCTCATTGAAATATTTTTGCACTAAAAATGACGGGTTTTCCTGAACTCAGAGTGATTACTCGTGGTACTGGCAGACCTTTATTTGGAAGTGTTTACGGAGAATGTCATGAACGCGACTCCGCTCTATTTTGCCCTGGGGCGACCGTTTTCCCCCCTCTACAGCATGGCCATGCGCATACGTGAGTTCCTGTACCGCCGCCATCTGCTGGCATCCTATGCATTCAGCTGTCCGGTGGTCAGTGTAGGTAATCTCACCATGGGGGGCAGCGGCAAAACTCCGATGGTGCAGTATCTCGCCAGAGAACTCAAGCTGCGTGGATTTCATCCGGCTATCATCAGCCGAGGTTATGGCGGCAAGGCCATGGGGCGATGCAATATTGTCTCCGATGGCACCTCGCTTCTGTTGCCCGCTGCAGAGGCCGGTGACGAACCCCGTTTTCTGGCGGAAACCCTGCCGGGGGTGCCGGTGCTGACTGGGATTGTGCGCCGTTTTCCCGCGCAGCAGGCCATTGATATGGGCGCGGATGTACTGCTTCTGGATGACGGTTTCCAGCATCTGCAGATTCGCCGGGACGTGAATCTGGCACTGTTCAACACCGACCGTCTGGCTGGCAATTCCCGGGTTTTTCCGGGTGGTGATCTGCGCGAGCCGGTCGTGGCATTGCAACGGGCCACCGGTTTTGTTATGACCGGGGTGCGGGAGGATAACCGCGACCGGGCGGAACGGTTCGGCTCACTGCTGCAGTCACGTTTCCCCGGCATCAACGTCCACTACGCAGGTTATAGTCCCGCCGGTGTTGTTATGCTGGCCGAGGATGGGCGGCTGGTTGTCAGCAATTTTGACCCGCGCGGGGGCGCACCTTGGTTTGGCTTTGCCGGTATTGCCCATCCTGAATCGTTTCAGCAGAGTCTGGCCGCCTATGGCGTTTCGCTGGCCGGATTTCACGCGCTGGATGATCATCAGCGCTATTCACCGGAACTACTGCGAAAACTGGCGCATCAGGCGACCAGCGCAGGCGCCCGTGGTCTCATCACCACGGAAAAAGATCTGGTGAAACTTGCGCCCTGTTTGGAAGACAGGAGTCTGCCACTCTTTGGATTACGCATGGAAGTGACGATGGATTCCAGCCTTGTGGAAGAGATCGTGG
>DAIODL010000135.1:0-6016 GCA_036746815.1 Desulfobulbus sp. | reverse complement strand
GTCCCATGGTTGGAACCGTCGACCGTGGTGGCCTCAAACGGGGCGAGATCGCCTATCTGCCGCAGATCATGGACGTTGACCGCAGTTTCCCGGTTACCGTGCTTGATACGGTACTGCTTGGGTTGTTGCAGGAGATCGGCATGTTCGGCGGCCTTAAATCCTCCCAGTGGGACCGAGTCGCGCAGGCACTGGCTACGGTGGGTATGAGCGGTTTTGAGCAGCGGGGGATCAACGAGCTGTCCGGCGGCCAGTTTCAGCGGGTGATGTTTGCCCGCATGCTGCTGCAGGACGCGCCCGTGCTTATATTGGACGAGCCCTTCAACGCCATAGACCAGCAGACGATTTTTGATCTTATGACCGTGATTCAGCGCTGGCACGAGGAAGGGCGCACCCTCATGGTGGTGATTCACGACTTAAATCTGGTGCGTCAGTATTTTCCGCGAACACTGCTGCTGGCCCGGACGATGATTGCCTGGGACATGACCGAACGGGTGCTCACCGAAGAAAATTTGCGCAAATCTCGGGCCATGGCACAGGGCTGGGATGCGGCTGCTGTGGTCTGCCGCCTGGAGACACCATGAACACGCTTGTGCACTATCTGGTGTCGCCATTCCAGGAGTACCAATTCATGAGGCATGCCCTGGCGGCCTGTCTGGCGCTTGCCCTGGGATGCGGCCCCGTGGGTATGCTCCTGGTGCTCCGGCGTATGAGCCTCATGGGCGATGCGCTCTCCCATGCAGTGCTGCCTGGGGTGGCCCTTGGATTCATGGTTTCCGGGCTGTCGCTCTATTCCATGTCCATTGGCGGTGTGGTGGCTGGGCTGTTGGTAGCGCTGGTGGCCGGCGTGGTTTCCCGCTATACCACCTTGCGTGAGGATGCCAGTTTTGCTGCCCTGTATCTGATGTCGCTGGCGACAGGTGTGCTCATTATCTCCGTGCGCGGCACCAATGTAGACCTGATTCATGTGCTCTTCGGCACCATCCTGGCGGTGGATGACTCGGCCCTCATCCTCATTGCAAGCATCAGCACGCTCACCATTTTTATTCTCTCGGTCATCTACAGGCCGCTGCTGACCGAGTGTTTTGACCCGGATTTCCTGCGTTCCGTGGGCGGTCACGGGGATCTCATGCACTATATTTTTCTGGTGCTGGTGGTGTTTAACCTGGTTGCCGGATTTACCGCCCTGGGCACGCTCATGGCCGTTGGCCTGCTCATGCTGCCCGCCGCCTCTGCGCATTTCTGGGGCCGTCAGTTCTGGTCCGCTTCGCTGATCGCCATTGGTATCGCACTTTTTTCCGGGTATTGCGGTCTGCTGCTTTCTTTTTACGCGGATCTCCCCTCAGGGCCGGCCATCATTCTCGTGGCCGGTGGCTGCTACCTGTTTTCCGTGCTCTGCGGCAGACGGGGCGGCCTGTTCCGCAGGCTGTACAAGGGACCGCACCTGACCGGTTAATTTTTTTAAGGAGGACAGTATGCGTTTATTGAAAGGAGGAGCTTTCTTACTACTTTTGATTTTTATCTGCTCCACTACTGCACTTGCCGCCAAACCGCTGAGTGTGGTGGCGAGTTTCAGCATCCTCGGCGACATGGTGACCCAGGTGGGCGGTGAGTATGTCAAAGTAACCACGCTGGTGGGCCCGGACGGTGATCCCCATGTGTTCGAGCCCTCACCTGCGGATGCCAGAACCATCAGCCAGGCAGATGTGGTGGTGATTAATGGTCTTGGTCTGGAGGGCTGGTTTGACCGTCTTATCAAGGCCTCCGGTTTCAAAGGCAGAGTAGTGGTTGCCAGCCAGGGTATCACAACCCGGGCCATGCAGGAAGAGGAGCACGCGCACAAGGGCGGGCACGGACACGACCATGACGGTATTGACCCGCATGCCTGGCAGAATCTTGCGAATGGCAAGATCTATGTGCAGAATATTGCCGCGACCCTGATTGCGGTGGACCCGGCTGACAAGGCCGCCTTTGAGAAGTCCGAGCAGGCATATCTGACACAGCTTGACCATCTGGATACCTGGGTGAAGGCCCAGTTTGCAGGTATTCCCCAGGCGAAACGGCGGATGATCACCTCGCACGACGCCTTTGGCTATTTTGCCGATGCCTATGGGGTGCAGATCCTGTCACCGCAAGGGGTGAGCACGGCCAGTGAGGCTTCCGCTGGCGCCATCAGGAAACTCATCCGCCAGATTCGGCAGGAAAAGATCACGGCTGTGTTTATCGAGAACATCTCTGATCCCCGTCTGGTGGACGAAATTGCCCGCGAAAGCAAGGTGCATATGGGCGGAGAACTCTATTCCGATGCGCTTTCCAAGAAAGACGGTCCGGCTCCAACCTACATCGCCATGTTCCACAACAATGTGGACAAAATTGTGGCCGCCATGCGGCAGGGATTATGATATAAACCACGGACAAAACGCTCAACGGCCATGTAACCGCCTGGAAATATTCTTGATTTCCAGGCGGTTTTGTTTATCTGCAGGATGAGGGATAAATAGTCACCTGCATCTTGTTCGGCTGGAACGACCTGAACTCTCAGAGAAAACAAAGCGACCTCGTCTACACGCCCCGTTTGACCTCCGGCCAGAGCAGGGTGTGCAGTTGCAGTTGCAGGCGCACATGCAGGCCTGGTTCCTTGAGCAGGAGTTCTGCCAGGTCTGCGGGAGCAAGTTTTTCCCGAACCGGTGAGAAGAGTACCGGGGAATGCTGATCCAGCTGATGGAGCCGCACCACGTCACAGGCACACTGAAAATCCGCCTTTGAAGAGAGCACAAACTTGATTTCATCGTGGCAGTCACGCCCGCGCCGTTCTGCAAGCAGATCAAAATTTTCCGGCAGGTTATGCGCTGCCATGCCGGAATCCGGACATTTCACATCCATGATAATATGCACCTGATCCGGTACCGCGCAGAGCGGCAGGCTGCCGTTTGTTTCCAGGAGCACGGTGCGGCCCTGGTCCAACAGCTGTTGCATCAGTGGATAAACACCTTTCTGACACAGGGGCTCACCGCCGGTGAGTTCCACCATGGTGCCGGGCCATTTCGCGCACCAATCCATGATTTCAGAAATTCTCATGCTCTGCCCCGGTTCCTCCCAAGTGTAGCGGGAGTCGCAATAGGTACAGCGCAGGTTACAGCCGGAAAGGCGCACAAACAGGCAGGGAAGTCCTGCCCAGGTGGACTCGCCCTGAAGGGAATAAAACAGCTCGGAGACGTGCAGCTGCTCATTCGCCATAATAAATCACGCCGCTGGTGTCGGTTTCACGTACTTCCACGCTGTAGAGATGATAACGATCGCTGATCAAGGGCTCGCGCAGGGCGTTGAACAGAAAAATAGCGATATTCTCCGAGGAGGGATTGATGTTTTGAAATGCGGGATGCGCATTGAGATCCCGGTGATCAAGTTCATCCACCTGCGCATTCACGATCTGCTTCAAGGTCTTGAAATCAATGCCCATGCCCAGCTTGTCCAGTTTGGTGGCACGTACCGTGACCTTGATTTTCCAGTTGTGGCCGTGCAGGTGTTCACAGTTGCCCGGATACTCGCGCAAGTGGTGTGCACCGGAAAAATGGGTATGAATAAAAATGTCCATATGCTTTACTCCTAAAAAGTGTGCGCTTATACGGATTGCCGGTCGGCACGAGAATACGGCTGGCCGTACCGGACAGTCCCACGATAACCAGAGGAGCGGGGAGGCGCAAGGTGAGGTTTGGTCTTCCACCGTGAAACAGACATGGGCGCCGTCAGTTTTAAATTTGTTACTTCAACAGGATAATGACCTTTGAGTGATACACAGATCAGTCCACCTGTAACACATGATACCCTCTTTGGTGGGGCGATCCGCTGCGACCAGCCCGCGCAGGGATATCGTTTTTCCCTGGACGCGGTGCTGGCTGCCCAGTTTGTGCTGCCCGGACCCGATGATCGGGTGCTTGATCTGGGGTGCGGCTGCGGCATTATCGGTCTGATTCTCGCCTACCGGGTCCCTGGTGTACGCGTGCATGGCCTGGAACTGCAGCTTGAACTGGCAGAGTTGGCAAGAAACAATATGCATCTCAATGGGTTTATTACACGTATGGCCATTCTCCAGGGAGATGTGCGGGAAATCGGCCAGTCTGTGCAGGCGGAAGACTATCAACTCGTGGTCTGCAACCCGCCCTATGGCGCGTCTCATGGGGGGCGCATCAATCAGCACGTACAGGCTGCCGCAGCACGCCACGAGGCAAACGGAACACTGACTGATTTCGTACGCGCCGCTGCCTTTGCCGTGTGCAACCGGGGCAGGGTGGTGTTTGTGTATCCGGCCAGGCGTGCGCCAGAACTTGTGAAAGCGCTGATGGACAGTCGTCTGGTGCCCAAGCGGTTGCTGCCCGTGTACGCCTATCCTGGCGCGGGCGTGGCGCGGCTGCTGCTCGTTGAAGCGGTGAAAAATGGCGGTGCCCAGTGTGCTCTCGAAGAACCGCTGTATATCCATGAAACATCAGGTGGTGCATATAGCGAAGCCATGCAGATGTTCTATCAGGAGAACACATGCTTGCCAAAATAAACAGTTGCGCTGTTCTTGGTGTGGATGGGCTGCCCATTCAGGTTGAGGTCGATCTGGCCATGGGCTTGCCCTCCTTTTCCACAGTGGGGCTTGCGGAAGGCGCGGTGCGTGAGGCAAAGGACCGGGTGCGTGCAGCTATTAAGAACGGCGGCTATGAGTTTCCGCAAAGACGCATCACTGTTCACCTAACTTAAAAACGGTCGCGTCCATAGATTGAATAATTTCAATAATCCTAGATGGTTCCAGTGTAAAATCCAGTTCGATAACAAAATTTCTTTCGCCAACCTTATTGCCATGCTCTGGTGGTGTAACATTTGGGTTTGAATCGTCGGATGGCAATCCAAGATCGCTCGGCGATAACTCCCTTACGTATACACATCCCCCGGTTTCTGGGCTTATGACCGCATTGATAAGTTTCTTTTTTTCTTCAGAAGATAGCTTGGCCAGCATGCGTTTTAGTGCTATCTTTATGCGCATTGTATGTTCGCGCTGTGGGTGTTGAAATATATTCTGAAATTGATTTAACTTTGCGACTTTATTTTCATGAAATAGAAGCTCATTCTGTGCTGACGTAAGTTGTCTACTTATAATATTGTATTCATCTTCTATTTTCTCTCTTTCGTTACGATATATTTTCTCAATTTGTTCATTCTGTGCGTTTATTTCTATTTGTATTGCTTTTTTTAACTTTTTTTCAAGTAAATTACATTTTTGTCTTAACGACAAAGCTTTTTCTTTCGAATCTTCTGTTGGCTTATCTTTCAGCCATTCATTTGTGAACTCCTTTGGATTAACTAATAAATTAACTATTTGGTTATATATTGCTGTATCAACTTTGTCAGAATCAAAAAATGGCAAACAGCATCTATTCTTATTCTTAACAAATAATTGTTTTTTACTTGCTCTTTTCCATGGACATGCATAATAAATAAATTTTTTTGTACCTGTAGTTTGTTTTGATATTTTTGCTTTACAGTACCCACATTTCAATACATTTTCTGCGATAAATTTATTTTCATATCCTTTATGTTTCTTTTTTGGAATCACCTTATTGTGTTTTATTATAGATTGCGATTGTTCAAATCTAAATTTATCAACAATTACAGGTAACGATATCGTTATCCATTCTTCTTCGCTTTTCTTTTCTTTAGATTTGTATATTTGATTTTTATCATTCCATTTATATTTAAATTGGTTATATTTTACAGGTATACCTGTATATGATTCATTTGATAAAATTTCTCTCACGGTATTTGTATTCCATCTAGTTGACGCATCTTTTCTATTTGACAGCATCGATGGCGTTGGTATTCCGTCTTTTGTTAATCTTTCAGCCACACTCATAAATGACAATCTGTTGTCAATGTATAATTTATAAATTTGTTCTACTATATTTTTCTTATTATTTTCTATTTCTATACATTTATTTGCTTTGTTAAAATAATAACCAAATGGAAGTTTTCCCATAAA
>DAIODL010000134.1:0-6024 GCA_036746815.1 Desulfobulbus sp. | reverse complement strand
CTCGGCGACGTTGTGTGCGGTGGATTCGCCATGCCGATTCGTGATGGTAAGGTTGAAGAAATTTACATCGTCTGCTCCGGTGAGATGATGGCTATGTACGCTGCCAACAACATCTGCAAGGGTATTATGAAGTTTGCCCAGTCCGGTACCGTTCGTCTGGGTGGTTTGATCTGTAACTCCCGTGCTGTTGATAACGAAAAAGAAATGATCGAAAAGCTTGCTGAGAAAATCGGCACCCAGATGATCTATTTCGTGCCTCGTGATAACGATGTACAGCGCGCTGAGATTAACCGCCAGACTGTTATCGAGTGGAACCCGACTGTGAAACAGGCTGATGCCTATCGTGGCCTGGCTCATGCCATTGACAGCAATGATATGTTTGTCATCCCCAAACCGCTCGCTATTGAAGAACTGGAACAGCTCCTTCTCGACTTCGGTCTGATGGAAGCTTAATCGCACAACACGACACAAAACTAAGGAGCCATTGCCATGTTAGTTATGATCAGAGCCATTGTCAGACCCGAGAAGGCCGATGCGATTCTTGCTGCGCTTATGGATGCAGGATTTCCGGCTGTGACCAAGTACTCCGTCGCCGGCCGCGGTAAACAGCGCGGTATCAAAATCGGTGAGGTCACCTATGATGAAATTCCCAAAACCATGCTGATCAGCGTGGTGAAAAGTGAGGATCAGGAATTTGTTATCAAGACCATCATGAGTACCGCCCGTTCTGGTGCCAAGGGTGCCTTTGGTGACGGTAAGATTTTCGTTACCGATGTTGAATGTGCCTATACCATTAGTTCCGGGGTGAAAGAGGGGGCGGAGGTAGAGGCATGAAAGAGGTCGTCGCCGTTGTACGCATGAATATGATGAATCAAACCAAGAAGGCGTTGACCGAAGCGGGTGTGGATGCTTTTTTCGCCCACGAGGCAACCGGCCGCGGCAAAGGGTTTGTGAATCCCCAGGTGCTGAATGGTGCCAGCGAGGGATACGAAGAGGCGGCGTCGCTTCTCGGTGAAAAAGGAAAACTCTATCCCAAACGTGCGATCACCATCGTCGTGGATGATGATTTTGTCGATACAGTGGTCAGTGCCATTATCGATGCCAACAAAACGGGCAAGCCTGGTGACGGCAAAATTTTTGTGATGCCGATCAAAGATTCCGTTCGCGTGAGAACGGGTGAGACTGGGGTTAAGTCGATTTCTTAAGAGCCCAAGGAGAATAAAGAACATGGCAAACGCAAAGAAAAAGCTCGTCCAGATGGATGCCACGGACATTAAACAAGAGCTCTTAAAGCAATATCCCGCCAAGGTCGCCCGTAAACGGGCCAAGCAGATCATGATCAATGAGGCCTTGGAAAATACCACCCCGGAGATCGTGGCCAACGTACGTACCATCCCGGGTATCATCACCATGCGTGGATGTACGTACGCAGGTTGTAAGGGCGTTATCATGGGCCCGACCCGTGACGTTGTTAACCTGGTACATGGACCCATCGGCTGCAGTTTCTATGCCTGGCTGACCCGGCGCAACCAGACGGATCCCGGTGATGATTACACAAACTACATGACCTACTGTTTCTCCACGGACATGCAGGATTCCGACATCATCTTCGGCGGTGAGAAGAAACTGGCTCAGGCCATTCAGGAAGTGTACGACCTGTTCCATCCCAAATCGATTGCGGTTTTCGCCACCTGCCCGGTTGGTCTGATCGGTGATGATATCCACACCGTGACCCGCAATATGAGGGAAAAGGTTGGCGACTGTAACATCTTTGCCTTCAGCTGTGAGGGCTATAAGGGTGTTTCCCAGTCTGCCGGTCATCATATCGCCAACAACGGTCTGTTTACCCACGTTGTTGGTGAAAATAACGATGAACGTACGGAAGAGTACAAGATTAACCTGCTGGGCGAGTACAACATCGGTGGTGATGGCTTTGAGATTGATCGCATCCTTCGGAAATGCGGCATTACCACCCTGTCCACCTTCTCCGGCAACTCCAGCTATGACCAGTTCGCCAGCGCGCATAAGGCTGATCTGAGTTGCGTTATGTGCCACCGCTCCATTAACTATGTCGCGGATATGCTGGAACTTAAATATGGTATTCCGTGGATCAAGGTGAACTTTATCAGTGCCCATTCCACGGCTAAGTCGCTCCGGAAAATTGCCGAGTATTTTGGTGATCAGAAGCTGATTGACCGCGTTGAGGAAGTTATCGCCGAGGAGATGCCTGCAGTGGAAGCGGCACGTGAGGAAGTGTTCCCGCGGACCCAGGGTAAAAAGGTTATGCTCTTTGTTGGTGGTAGCCGCGCTCATCACTATCAGGATCTGTTCCATGAGTTGGGGATGCAGGTGCTGGCTGCTGGTTATGAGTTTGCCCACCGCGACGATTACGAGGGGCGTCAGGTTATTCCGACTCTCAAGGTCGATGCTGACAGCCGTAATATTGAGGAGCTTGATGTTACTCCTGATCCTGAACTGTATCGTCCGCGCAAGACTGAGGCAGAACTGAAAGCCCTTGAAGATAAAGGCTTTAAGTTCAAGGACTATGATGGCATGGTCCAGGATATGGATAAGGGAACCTTTGCTATTGATGACCTCAATCAGTACGAAGCGGAAAAACTGGTGGAAATTATGAAACCAGACCTCTTCTGCGCAGGCATCAAGGAGAAGTTTTCCATCCAGAAACTGGGCATCCCCATGAAGCAGCTGCACAGCTATGACTCAGGCGGACCATATGCCGGTTTCCAGGGAGCTATCAATTTCTATCATGAGATTGATCGCTTGGTGAACAGCAAGGTGTGGGGATATCTCAAGGCCCCCTGGCAGGAAAATCCCGAGCTTTCTGCGACCTATGTATGGGAATAACGGAATAAAATAGAGGGCAAGAAAATGCTACTTCGACATACACCAAAAGAAATAACTGAGCGTTCCGCCGTTGTCATCAATCCGGCCAAGACCTGCCAGCCCGTCGGCGCTATGTACGCAGCGCTCGGCATCCATGGTTGTCTCCCGCACAGCCATGGTTCGCAGGGATGTTGTGCCTACCATCGTAGTGCCCTGACCCGGCACTACAAGGAGCCGATCTCGGCGTCTACCAGCTCCTTTACAGAGGGCGCCTCGGTTTTCGGCGGCCAGGCCAACCTGATGCAGGCCATTAACAACATTTTCACGGTCTATGACCCTGAGGTCATTGCCGTGCATACCACCTGCCTGTCAGAGACGATCGGTGACGATATTGCTCAGATTTTCGACAAGGCATACAAAGAGGGTACGGTGCCGGAAGGGAAAACCCTGATTGGCGCACACACCCCCAGCTATGTTGGTTCCCATGTGACCGGTTTCTCCAACATGGTCAAGGCGATGGCAGAACTGGCCGAGCCCACGGGGCACAAGAACGGCAAGATCAATATCATTCCCGGCTGGGTTGAGCCGTCGGATATGGAGGAGATCAAGCGGTTGTGCAAGATGATGGATGTGGATATCACCATGTTCCCTGATACCTCGGGAGTCTTGAATGGGCCGCTGTCCGGCGAATTCAACATGTTCCCCAAAGGCGGCGTTACTGTTGCCGAGCTGAAGGGCTGTGGTGATGCCATTGGCACCTTGGCGCTGGGCGAATGGTGTTCCGCAGATGCAGCACGCTTTCTGGACTCCAAACACAAGGTTCCCTGTAAGGTTCTGGACATGCCCTTCGGCTTGAAAGCCACGGACCGTTTTGTTGACGCCATGCGTATCATTGCCGGTAAAGTTGTGCCGGATGAGGTCGCCTATGAGCGTGGCCAGCTGGTGGATATGATTTCTGATATGCATCAGTACTTCTATCACAAGAAGGTGGCGCTGTTTGGTGATCCTGATCAGTTGATCGCTCTGACCGAGTTCCTGGTGTCCATTGATATGTGCCCCGTGCACCTGGTCACCGGTACTCCGGGCAAGCGTTTCGAGGCCCGCATCAAGGAGTTGACCAAAGATTCCCCGTATCCGGTCAATGTCCGTCAGAAAGCGGATATGTTCCTGCTCCATCAGTGGATCAAGAATGACCCGGTCGATCTCTTGATCGGTAACAGCTATGGCAAGTACATTGCCCGTGATGAGGACATTCCCTTTATCCGTTTTGGTTTCCCGATTCTCGACCGTCAGGGACACCAGTACTTCCCGCTGGTTGGGTATAAGGGTGGACTGCGTTTCCTGGAAAAGGTGCTCGATGCACTCCTGGATCGTCAGGATCGTGACGCCTCGGATATCAAACTTGAGTTGGTGTACTGATTTATTCGTTTGTTTTGGTGGTGGTTGGCTCCTTGGCTGCCACCACCAAATTTGAAGATTTCGGAGTGCCAGAATCCGGCCTGCTCATGTCGAAGACATGGCATGTTTTGATGTTCGCGGCGTTGTTCTTCAGTTGTTTGATGAAACAACAAACTTCTTTTCTGCTCTTCTGATAATGGGCAACCCACTATGACTGTTATTCCTATTTCCAGTGCCCCTGGTTACTCCGCCTCCCAATTATCTGGACCTGTGACTGCGTTACGGGTTCCTGTCGCGCCCATGGCGTTCTGTCGCATGCAGTTTGCTTCTGAAGGGGCCAAAACGCAGACATTGACTGCGGCGGAGGTGGTGCCGGAAATTGAACAGCATAAAGAATTGACGTATGTGGAATTTGAAGGGCCAGGTGATCCCCTGGCTTCTCTAAGCAGCACTATGGCGGCCATTTCCGCTGTGAAAAAGCATTCTCCGGCTCTCGCCATCGGTATTACTACGCTGGGACTTGGGGGAAGTGACAATGCTTCTGCACTGGCTGCTGTTGGAGTGTCCAGGGTGACGTTACTGGTAGACACACTTGATGAGGACACGGCAGACAAGCTGTATGCCTGGATTCGTCCCGGAAGAAAAACCGTGCCCAAGAAAACAGTGCTGCCGCTGCTGATCAGTGAACAGGCAAAGGCTGTGCAGTCCTTTGTCGCAGCCGGTGTGCCGGTGACCATTCGTGCCATGGTGTATCCCGGTGTAAATGCGCATCAGATTGTCACGATTGCCGAGACCATGGCTGATCTGGGAGCTTCTACCTTGGAGTTGGTTCCCTTTGTGGCTTCGGTTCCTGCGCAGGAGAATGCGCCAGCTTCGGCTACGCGGATGCACATGGAGCAGATTGCCAAACTGACCTCGGCCTTTCTGCCCACGACCTCTGAGACAGTGGAGGTCGCCTCCTGTGGCTGTGAGGCAAGCTGTGGCTGTGGTGCCAAGGCCACGGTAAACGCCAGCCTGCCCAAACCTTCCAAGGATCGACCGAGGGTTGCGGTGGCAAGCAGCAGTGGTATGGATGTTGATCTGCATCTCGGACAGGCGCAAACGCTCTTGATTTACGGGCCTCGAGAGGATGGTCTGAATTGTCTCCTGGAAACGCGGCAGACTCCTGCTGCCGGTCAGGGGGAGTCCCGGTGGGATGAATTGGCGGCAACCCTGCATGATTGTTTCGCTCTGCTTGCGGCCAGTGCCGGACAGCGGCCCCGTGAGGTATTGGCTGGTTACGGGATTCGCGTATTGGTCACCGAGGAGAACATCGAAGGAACCGTTGATGTTCTGTACGGTGGCGGAAAGAAGAATAAGTGTAAATAAAATCAAAAAGTTACTTAAAAGGAATGTGTCATGGCTATCCCCGAAAAACAAATTTTAGTGTGTCAGAGTTTCCGTCTTAAGGGTGATCCCAAAGGTATGTGCCATAAGCAGACGGATGGTTTCCTGCATTATCTTGAAGAGGAAATTCTGGACCGTGGTCTGGATATCCAGGTGGTTGCCACTGGCTGTCTGAAACAATGCGAGAATGGCCCTGTCATGGTTGTTGAGCCTAATAACTGGTGGTACAAGGGGGTAACCAGTACAGATATTATTGATGCCATTTTGGACAGTATCGAGGATGGCGAACCAGCGAGCGAGTATCTGCTTTCTGAGTGATCGGTAAGGGTTCGGGTCGACATGTTCACAATTCGTCAGGCTAGTGTGGAAGACCTGGAGCAGCTCGTGGAGTTGCTC
>DAIODL010000133.1:0-6070 GCA_036746815.1 Desulfobulbus sp. | reverse complement strand
CAACGAGGAACCAATGAGAACGGTAACGGTCTGTTGCAACAATATTTTCCACAAGGTGTCATCGTCCACAAGGTCACGGAAGCGATGATAGGGAAAGGCCGCAGAGCGGCTCAACAACAGGCCACGGAAATGTTTAGACTACCAGACGCCCGCTGAAATCTTTACCAGTCTTTTGCCGGTGTACTTGCAACTTGAATTCACCCCCTGCCTGTACGGGACCGTTCCCGTATCGGTTTTGGCGGGGTCTTGGAACTGTTACAGAGAATAGACAGTCTTTCCGCATTCATTTTTATCCTGTATCGCCCAGTCGAGCATCTCACCGGTAAATACACATGGTCTCCTTTTTTAGGGAACGGGCAAACGGAATAGCCTTGCCTTGGCATTTGCGACTTGTGCCCGGAGGAAATGGGAAAAAATTATTTTAATATCTTATTGTACTTTCGTATTTAATTAGCAAAAAAACGACACTTCTTTTTCTGCCTTTTCCCATTATTTTATGCGATCTTTTTGCTTTTTTGTCGTAGAGTAGAGTGGCAATGTATATGCATGGTGAATGTTGTTTCCATGCTCTTGATCAGTGGCATAAAAAGGAGTTGATCTATGTCCTTCATTTCGGCTGCATTTCGGTTAGTTATAGTGTCTCTGATGGTTATCCCTTGCATCCGGACCGCCGATGCCGCGCCGACTCCCGTTGCTCCTACTGCAGTTTATAGGAATGGTTCGTTCAACTTCACCTTCCGCTATCCTGCCAACTGGATCGCCATGCCCTCAAAGGTTACCAATACGCGTGTTCAGGTTGCTTCCCCGGTGAAGAGCCCTACAGCCGAATGTTCGGTAATCATTAAGGAATATCCCAAAGCGGTAAAAGCCAGGCAGGCTGATATTGATGCGATTTTTACCGATCAACCTGATCCCAGAGAACTGGAGCAGGTTTTAGGTGGAGAAGGGGAAAATGTGACCGTGACTCGTGCTGTGACCGGTAAACTGGGTGCGCGGCCCGCACATTATGCTCGTTATCGGGCACAATTGGGTGGAAGCGCCTATCTTTCCGGCGAAGTCGCCATGACTGCCACGCCCGGCCTTACTTGGTCCGTGGCCTGCAATGGATTGGGATCGACCCCGGAGAAGGCGGATAAAAATTTCCGGGCCTGGCAGCAATCTATTGAGGCATTGTATAAATCTTTTCGTTTACAGTAAGTTGCGTTTGGTTACCCTCTCTTATGACGTTTTCTTGTGTTTACAGTACTCATATCCTTCAAAGTAGTATCTTTTGGTCGAGAATCATTCTCTTTTTTCCTATAATGCACTTTTTTGTTAATTTTTTTATTGATGAGATAGGTGACAAATTTGTTGGAGAATATCAGTCATGCAGACCGTAGGACACCTTGAATATGCAGGTGCTTCGGGGTGAATGGCGCATCATTGTTTGGGCTCCTTAAGTTCAAACTATGTGAAAAAATGGGGAAAAATGAGGGCGGCATGTCGGCTTTGTGCATTGACAGCCATTTTTATCTCATTTATAGTCAATCTAACGATAAGAGATATTTGCCGCTAACTACGTGGCAAAGTTAGAAAAACCAGCAAAGTGGAGGAATCAGGGACAAGCAGCGCCCAAAAACGTGACGTCTGTAGCATGCAATGAAACACAACAACAATGATTGGAGTGCGTAAATGTCGCAAACACAAACTTTTCCTCGAAGGATTCCTTTGCTTGGCGGTCTTTTAGGCAGTGCTAGTTGCGGTTTGTTGTTGTGTGTATTGAGTGTTTTTATAACCCCCCTGATGAAAGAATTCGGGTGGACGGTACCAGAGGTGGCAATGGCCCATGCTCTGATCTGTCTGATTTTGGGGTTACTCACCTTTCCAGCCGGTCGCCTCAGCGACAAAATCGGTCCAAGAAAGGTTGTTCTCTTCGGAGGTCTGTTCATGGCCTTCGGTTTCTTCATGGTCGCCATTATTTCCCCACCCGATGCCGCACAGTTTACCGTCGGCGATCCCGCTGCCAAGGCAGCGACCAAAAAAGCATTGTATCTTCTGTATCTCTATTACGGTGTCATCAGTGGTATTGGTGGTGCTATGGTGTGTCTTCCGCTTATTGCCACTGCGCCTAAATGGTGGCCTGACCGGCGTGCTCTGGCAACCGGCTTTACCGTTGCCAGCCTTGGTCTTGGCTTCTTTATCATGGTGCTTTTGGCTGCCAACATGATGGCTCACATCGACAGTGCTCTTCCGGTATTCAAATATGTAGGTCTGGTGATGGCGGTTATGGTTGTGCTGGCTGCATTATGCCTGTCCGTCCCGTCTGTTGGCTACAATTATTCTGGAGACCTTGAAAGTGCCGGAGAAAAAACTCGCTTGATCTATCTGTAGTCGGATTGTGAATGAGTGCCATGGCACTCGTTTTCATAATATTAGTTGTCGCTGTATTTCGTCAGTCCGTAGGTCCTTCATGCATATGCATGTTCAAGAACAACTCAAAAAAGGAGAGTGTACAATGGCAGATGGAAAACCCTTAGGAAATCCGGGCGTAGTTGGTTTAGCTGGCTTCGGCTTAACCACATTGTTGCTGCAGTTTCACAATCTTGGTCTGATGGGAACGGGTACCGTTTTCTGTGCCGCAATATTTGTCGGCGGTTTGATGCAGTTCATTGCCGGATTTCAGGAATTCAAATGCGGTAACAACTTTGGTTACAGTGCCTTCTGCTCTTACGGTGCCTTCTGGATGGCCCTCGGGTTTATCTGGGCATTGTCTGATCTCGTACCTGCGGACTGGCATCACTTGCACATCACGGGCAATGACGTCGGCTACTTTCTCGTAGGCTTTACGCTGTATACCGTGATTATGTGGATTGGGTCCATGCGTGTTCATGTGGCCATGTTTTTGACCTTTACCACCCTGTTGCTCGGGTTTATCGGGCTTGACCTGGTTTTTCTGGCAGGCATGAAAGGGATTTTGCAGATGACTGCTATCGATCTGATTGTATGTGCTTTATTGGCATGGTATATGATGGCTGCCGCTATTTTTGGTCAGTTGTTTGGACGCCCTGTACTTCCTGTGGGTAAACCACTGGTAGGGTAAGAACGATTTAACGGGAGATGGACACATCTCCTGAAAAAATTGAGTAGCTGAAGGCGTCTCCTCGGTATGAGGTGACGCCTTTTTTTATGCTGTATGCCCAGTATGATTCTCGTTTAACGTGATAGCAGCATGATTCCCATGAACATGAGCAGGCAGTAAACAATCTTCAGGAAGATACGGCGAGGTGCATACTGACTGAGTTTAGAGCCTGTGATTGTGCCAAGCAGCACAAACCAGCAGCTCAGGCTGAAAAGTCGCAGACTGTGCGGGGTGATAATGCCATGGCCCGCGTAAACACCGATAGTGATATAGGCATTGAGTACAAAAAATCCGGAGAGTATGGCCCGGATTTCATCCTTTGACCAATCGGTCAACGCTGTGTAGATAATGGCGGGTGGACCGCCGGCCCCCATTATTGCATTGATGGCTCCAGAAAAAAATCCAGCAATATAGCCCCATATGCGGTGAGGATGAAGAGGTTTTGGCGCACAAACAAGGTTGAAGCCGCTGATACCAAGGAGCACGATACCCAGAAGATGGCTGATAAGCACGGGATCTGCTTTTTTAAGAAACATGGCTCCCAGCATAATGCCGGGAATAGAGCCAATGAGCAGCGGTAAAATTTTGGACCAGTCCAACAGCCGACGCAGGGTATACGCAAGGGTAGTGGTAATAATCAAGCCATTCAGTGCTGTCAGAGGAATGGCCTCTTTGATCCCCATCACCAGGCTGAGCAGGGGAATGGCCACCAAGGCCGCCCCGAAGCCGGTGAGTCCCTGCACCCCACCGGAGAAAAAACAAAAAAGACACGTCAAGACCACCGTCGTCATTCGCACTGTCCCAGAAAATATTGAGCTGAACCGGAAAGACTTCCGGTAGGGACCACTATAGGTCTTCATGCCAATTGCGTCCATGCAATCTCGTGATGCTGAGAAAGCGTGCGCGTTGCCTTAGGCAAACTTTGTTGAAATAATTGTCATGGTTGTTTCGTTTTTGTAATAGATGCTACCGAGAAAGTCCCCTTTGTTAGGCGCAGGTCTTGTATCTCTTCCTGGCTATGATTCTAACTTCACGGTGATTTGTTGTATTTTTGTATAGAAGCACTGAGAAGGCACGCATTTTGCTTTTTGAGGATAATCGTTATCCTGGTGGCGAATAGCGCGGGATTTGGGTTGTGTAAAATTAGTGTGTAAAGCGACGAGAGACTGATTTCTTTGGTGTAAAGATGAAGCAATCATTTGAGGTTCGTGCTATGCATATCGTTATTCATAAATGTAATAACGAGCGGCGGGAGGCGAGACAATGAAGAAAACCTGCGTCATACCTCCCGATTGCTGCGTGATCATTGAAATGGAACAGGGCGCTATTCTTGGATATCGTAGGGCAGTACTCCTGAACGAAATCAAGGCGCTAGGATCTTTAACCAAGGCCGCCAAGGTGTCCAAAATGGATAAGCAGCACGCCCGGGATCTTATTCGTGAGATGAACCGTACGTTCTCGGAGCCGCTTGTTTACTTTCTGGGGAATCCCAAGATCTCGGATAAGGTCGAGCTGACAGAGAAGGGAGAGGTGACGGTGAAGGACTACTGGCGCAAATTTGAGCCCATCTGGCTTTCCATTATCGAAGAGCGGTCAAGGCATTACTGATGAGACAGAAGGGAAAAGTAACAGGCATGCAGAATGGGTCGCTCCGTCCTCTGTTTCAGGAGAGAACGGAGAGACCATATTCCACCGCCAGGTTAACGGCAGGAAGTGTTTCCTGTCGCACTGACGGGTGCTTATGCATTCAGCATAACGCTGGTGGCTTTGATGATAACCTCGGTTTCCTTGCCCACAGCCAGGCCCAGGCGGTCAACAGAACTGGTGGTAATAGCGGCGACGACATGAACATTCGGGGCCACTTCAACCGTAACTTCAGCCATGACCATGCCTTTTTTGACATCAACTACTTTTCCTTTCAATACATTGCGAGCGCTCAATGCCATAATATCCCCCTTTGAATTTAGTGAAGATGAGATGATTGCATTGCAATCCCTTTATGTCTTTAACAATACATCCACAGTGCATTAATTGTCAATGCAACCTGTTGTTTTATTTGAGAATAACGGTTGGAAACAGTTGCGAATCAATGCATTCGGTACAACCGGCTGGTGCTGGTGAACAGGTTAATACGTTGCATTTAAATGCGCTGCATCAAGAGGAGACATGTATGTACAACGCGACAAAGGAGAGTATCTCTATGAATATTACCTATGAGCCCATTGGTTTTTTCAAAACACCTTTCCATGATATCAAGGGGATGCCTATTCAACCCATCGGCGCTGCACATGTGGAAGGCACCATTGAGGTTTTCCCGGAGTTTCGTGAAGGTTTGAAAGATCTGGCAGGATTTTCACACGTCTATGTGCTTTCGCATCTGCATGAAATTGTGGGATATAACCTCATGGTCAAACCTTTTCTGGATACAGAGCGCCACGGCATCTTTGCCACTCGTTCCCCCAAACGGCCCAATCCCATTGGACTGTCTGTCATGCGGCTTAAGGCTGTCACCGATGACTCCATTATTTTAACCGGTGTTGACGTCCTGAATAATACACCTGTTCTTGATATCAAACCCTATGTTGCTGATTTTGACCGGTGCAATGCAGACCGCTTTGGCTGGTTTGAGGGAAAGTCAAGCAATGCGGTTCATCACCGCAGTGATGACCGGTTTGCTGCCTGATGCCTGCCGGGCTCTCGGTTGTACTGCAGAGTTCTCCCGGCATATGTTTAACTTTTGGGAATAAAGGAGAAATCCATGGCTCGTTTTGTTTTCGTGCATGGCGCCTTTCAAGGTGGTTGGGTATGGCAGAAACTCGCCAGGCTTTTGGAGGCTCAGGGACACACCGTGTATACCCCCACCTTGGCGGGCTGCGGATATCTTGCGGATTCACCCGCTAGCGAAGCCAGTCTGGATGCCTATGCCAACCAGATCGGACAGTTTCTTGAGTT
>DAIODL010000132.1:0-6075 GCA_036746815.1 Desulfobulbus sp. | reverse complement strand
AGCCCCAGCACTGTGAGGCAGCCCGGCAGTTCCGACTTGATCAAACGGATACCTTCCAAAGTCTGAATCGCTGCATCCCGCAGGGTATCATCGCCGGAGCCCACGGTGAAGGTGAGGCAGTCAAACAGCAGGTCAAAGGGGCGAAGACCGCACTCATCCACAGCAATAGCGTAAATCTCCCTGGCTACACGGATTTTATCCGCACTGGACATGGCCATGCCCTGCTCGTTAATGGTGAGTGCCACCACTGCAGCCCCGTACTTCCTGGCCATCCTGCAGACCCGGCGGATGTTGATGCCTCCGTCCTCCAGATTCACCGAATTGATGATAGCCCGGCCGGGATAAATCTGCAGACAGGCCTCAATGCAGTCCGGAGTGGTGGAGTCGATCATGAGCGGCGCTTTCAGGCTTGCCGCACAAAGACCCACCAGCGTGGTCAGATCCTTCCGTTCATCGCGACCAGCATAGGCGGTACACAGATCAATAACCGACGCCCCCTTGTTCTCCTGTTCCATGGCGATTTTCAGGCAGCCCTGATAATCCTCGGCCAGGAGCAGTTCCCGAAACTTTTTGGAACCATTGGCATTGGCCCGCTCACCGATCAACAGCGGCGGAATCTCCTGCTGCAGCTCAACAGCCTGATACAGACTGGCAACAGATGGTTTCATGCGATCACCTCCCGCACGCCGGGTTTCACTCCGGCCAGGGTCTGTACCAGCTGGGCGATGTGCGCGGGCGTGGTGCCGCAGCAGCCCCCCACCACACTCACTCCGTATTCACAGACAAAACGTTTCATTTCCTGGGCAAAATGTTCAGGTGTCATGGGATAGCAGGTCCTGCCCTGCACCACCTCCGGCAACCCCTGGTTGGGCATGCAGAAAACGCGGCCCGGCCAGTTGCGGCTCAACCAGCGGATGTTGGACTCCATGTCCTGCGGCCCGGTGGCGCAGTTGAGGCCAAAGGAAAAGATGGGAAACGGCTCTAAGATGACAGCGGCGGCAGCGATATCCGAGCCCACCAGCATGGTGCCCGTACGTTCAATGGTCACCGACACCATCACCGGCAAATCGCCTCTGCCCATGGATTCCAGGGTGGCAAAGGCCGTGGTCATGGCGGTCTTGACCTGCAGCATATCCTGGCAGGTTTCGATGATGAGCATGTCCACCCCGCCTTCCACCAGGGCGCGCACCTGCTCGGCATAGGCCTCAGCCAGCGCATCCACGGTAATATGCCCAAGAGACGGCAGCTTCGTTCCCGGTCCCATGGACCCGGCCACATAGGTGTCGGGCTTGCCGTTAATGGCCTTACGGGCATTGGCCACGGCCGCCTTGTTGATTTCGTTGACCCTGCTTTCCAGGCCGTACTCGCCAAGGACAATCCGGTTGGCGCCGAAGGTGTTGGTTTCCAGCACCATGGCGCCGGCATCCACAAAACTCTTATGCAGGGTGATAATGGTCTCCGGCGAGGTGAGATTGAGGAGCTCGTTGCATCCCTCCTTCCCCTCCCAGGCCGAGACCGGGATAATCATTTCCTGTAAATTGGTGCCGCAGGCCCCGTCAAGGATCAGCAGCTCATGATCGTTTGGTCGCATTGTTCGACATTCTCTTAATATATAAATATGAAAAATCAGCGCGATACATGCAGGTTCCCTGCATCCGGCTGACAACTGGCCCGGCCTACTGTACGAATCTTGCAGCCGCTTTGCATTCTTTTTTTCCCTTTACTGCTGTATTTCCCGGATTTCCTGCTGTTTTCAGGAACAAATCCGGCATGCTCGCGCTTGTCAAATCGCGCTTTTTTTTCTACAGTGATAAGTTTCCTTTTACACTCGGGCCAGCTCGCGGCATGGAATGTTGCGCAGCATGCCCTTATATTGCGCAGGACATTCCCATGCATCCATCCATTACTGCCGTTATTCTTGCCGCCGGCAAGGGTACCCGCATGAAATCCTCTGTGGCCAAGGTACTGCATCAGGCACTCTTTCGTCCCATGCTGTATTATGTGCTGGACGCGGTTCAGGGCGCCGGCGTTGCCCGCTGCGCCGTGGTCATCGGCCACCAGCGGCGGGAGGTTGAAAAAATTCTCACGCCCTATGCGGTGACACCGGTGGTGCAGGAAGAGCAGCAGGGAACCGGGCATGCGGTGCTATGCGCCGAGGCTGCCTGCGCGGGCGCGGATGAAGTCCTGATTCTCTGCGGCGACACCCCGCTCATCACGCCCCAGACTCTTAAGGCCATGATTGAGGCGCACCACCAGAATGAGGCGGATCTGACCCTGATGACCACCGTGGTGGAGCAGCCCTTTGGCTATGGCCGCATCATAAGGGACTCACAGGGCGGCCTGCATTCCATTGTGGAAGAGAAGGATGCCAGCGAGGCCGAGCGCCGGATCAGGGAGATCAACGCCGGCATCTATCTGGTCAAGCGCGACCTGCTCTTTTCTTCCCTGCGCCAGGTGGGTACGGATAACGCCCAGGGCGAGGTCTACCTCACCGACATCGTGGCCTTGGCCAGGCAGGAAGAACTCCGCGTGCTGCCCTTTCAGCACACCTCTGCCATTGACGTGCTGGGCGTCAACTCCCGCGTGGAGCTGGCGCAGGCCCAGAGCATCCTCCAGGAGCGGCGCAACCGTGAACTGATGCAGAGCGGCGTCACCATGGAATGCCCGGCCACCACGCTGGTTGCAGCCGACAGCAGTATTGGGCCGGACACCATCCTGCAGGCGAACACCCGCATCTTCGGGGGTTCCACGCTGGGCAAGGGCTGCCGTGTTGAAAGCGGCGCAGTGCTGAACCAATGCCAGCTGGCCGATCGGGTCATAATCGGTGCCAACGCGGTCCTGAACGGCTGCCGCATCACGGAAGGCACCGCTATCCCGCCCCTCAGCTGTCTCGATGAACAACAAATCTAACACAAGGCATCGGCTCCTTTGCCAGCGCGCCTTTTTTCTTAAACTGGAGATACACCCCCATGACTGATTTGAAAAAAATGTATTCCACCCTCCTGGGCGATTCCTTTCCCATGGACATGACCATAACCTTTGGCGATCAGCGGCTGGTGTATCGCAAGAAAACCTGGAAGATCCCCATGGAGAACGGCACCGTGGAAGAACGCGGTCTGCGCTACGGTGAAAATCCGGATCAGGAAGCAGCCCTCTATGAGCTGGTGGGCGGCAACCTGCTGCTGGGTGACTGTCAGTATATCGAGCCGGGCAAGGGGCTGGTCAGCGCCATTACCGTGGAGGATATGCTGCAGGTGGGCAAGCATCCGGGTAAAATCAACCTGACGGATGTGGATAACGGGCTGAATATCATCAAGTATCTCATGGATAAACCAGCGGCCGCCATCCTTAAGCACAACAACCCCTGCGGTGCGGCGGTCGGCACCAGTCTGGCCGACGCCTACACACGGGCCAACCGCTGTGACCGCATTGCTGCCTTTGGCGGCGCGGTGGTCACCACCCGCCCTCTGGACACAGAAACCGCAGAACTGATGGCGCAGAACTATCTGGAAGTGGTGTGCGCACCGGATTTCGAGGAAGGATCACTGGAAATCCTCGCCCGCCGCAAGAACCTGCGGGTGATCCGCATCGCGGGCATTGCCAACCTGGCCGCGTACGAGCACTACCGGTTTGTGGATTTCAAGTCCCTCATCGACGGCGGCATCATCGCGCAGCGCTCCGCAGTCAATTCCATCCGCTCGGTTGCGGACCTGAAGCCCGCGGTTACCACCTACAAGGGCGTGACCTATGCCTGCGAGCGCCAGCCCACGCAGCGGGAGATCGACGACATGATCTTCGGCTGGGCCATTGAGCACGGCGTGACCTCCAACTCGGTGATCTACGTGAAAGACGGCTGTACCACCGCCATCGGCGCCGGCGAGCAGGACCGCGTGGGCGTGGCCGAGATCGCCATCCACAAGGCCTACATCAAATACGCGGACATCCTCTGCTTTGACACATACGGCATTCCCTACGCAGACATGGTGCTGGAAATCGCCAAAGGAAAACGCGACCGCGCCGACCAGGCGGCCATTGACGCCAAAGTGAAGGCCGACCGCGCCGGACTGCCCGGCTCGGTCATGATCTCTGATGCCTTCTTCCCCTTCCGCGACGCTGCGGATGTGGGCATCCGCGAGGGCGTTTCCGCCATTCTTCAGGCCGGCGGCTCCATCCGCGATTTCGAATCGATCCAGGCCTGTAACGAGGCCAAGCCCCAGGTGGCCATGATGTACACCGGGCAGCGCTCGTTCAAGCACTAAGCACAGCATACTGGCATAAAAAAGGGAGAGGAATATCGTTCCTCTCCCTTTTTATTTTCCTGGCAATGATAAGCTCCTGCCCGGTTAACTTCCCTCAGCTTCCGGGACACACACCGATTCCCAGCCTTCTGGCAGCTCACCTGCCATAACTCCCAAGGCACCAGCGAAAGCTGAAAGAGCGGCGGCAGAGCAATTCACCGAAGACTTCCGCACGCCAAGCAATACCTCTCCCACCTCCCGCTCCATGTAATCCAACAGAGATCGGGCAGCCAGGTTCCGGAAGGCATGGCACTCCTTGCCGATGTGCGCAGCAAAATGCTCGAACCGCTTCCAGTTATGACACGCACGGCGAACGCCTCGGAAAAGCGGTAAATCGCGGTTATCCAGATCCAGATCACGCAGAACCATTTCCTGATACCGGCTCAAGACTGCCTGCTGCAGATACCCGATTTCCTCATCAGTGAGCAGAAGATGCGGCCCTTCCGCATCTTCCTGCAGAAAGTGCAGGCTGCCATGCAGCGCCACTTCCGGAATCTCGCCGGAATGGCGCACCATGAGCCATTCTTCCTCCAGTATGTATTCCCGGTCGCTCTGTATCATTTATTTGTCTGCGCTTGCTTATCTTCCTGCGTCAGATCCATATGATACAACTCACGGACGGTTTTTATCCGTTCCAGCAGGGGCACACAGTGATTTTCCGTTTTCAGGAAGTGCAGCGGCGGATAAGCCATTTTGCCGGTGATTGCCGCCACCATTCTTTCCAGCCGCTCACGGGTGTCCACATCCATGTCCGCGAAGTGCCCCAGGGTCTTTTCCACCTCACCCCGTACCTGCTCGGTGATGGTCTCACGCAGCTGAATGATGGTAGGCGTGGACTCCATGTTACCAAGCCAGGTGGCGAATTTAAGCCGTTCCTCGTCAATGATGCGCTGGGCCTTGAGCGCCTCCTTGTCGCGCTCGGAGCGGTTCATCTCCACCACATTGTTCAGGTCGTCAATGTCGTAAAGATACACGTTGTCCAGCTCGTTAATGGCGGGGTCAAGATCGCGGGGCACGGCAATATCGATGAAAAAAAGCGGACGGTTACGCCGGCCACGCATCACCTGGCGCACATCATCCCGCTTCAGGATCAAATCAGGAGAGCCCGTGGAACTGATAATAATATCCACATGCTGCAACTGATCCTGTATCTCCGCCAACGACACCGCCCGGCCATTGTAGCAGCGGGCCAGGTTGACGGCGCGCGCGAGCGTGCGGTTGGCAACCACCACGTTGTTCACTCCCTGACCAACCAGGTGCTGAGCAGCCAGTTCCGCCATCTCACCGGCGCCGATCAGCATCGCCTTCTTACCGAGCAAATCGCCGAAAATCTTGCGCGCCAGTTCCACCGCAGCATAACTGATGGAAACCGCATTAGCGCCAATACGGGTTTCCGTGCGCACCCGCTTGGCCACGGAAAAGGCTTTGTGCAGCAGCTTGTTCAGGATAAATCCGGTGCTGCCCGCCTTGGTGGCATGCCGGTACGCCTCTTTGAGCTGGCCCAGAATCTGTGCCTCACCCACGATCATCGAATCCAGGCTGGCTGCCACCAAAAAAAGATGCTCCACCGCCTCGAGATTGACGTAACGGTACACATACTGCGCAAGCTCTTCCCCGGTGATAGCGCGGCCAAACAACAGTTCCAGCACCCGCGCCACGGCCTGGTCCACATCCTGGCAGGTGAACAGCACTTCCATGCGGTTACAGGTGGACAACAGGTAAAATTCCAGCAATTCCGCAAGTTGCCCCAATTGCTGCAGGGTCTCCTCGTAACCTG
>DAIODL010000131.1:0-6094 GCA_036746815.1 Desulfobulbus sp. | reverse complement strand
GTGAAGCATCTGGCAGCCCTGGACATTCTTGACGAGAACACCATCTGCGTGCACTGCACCTGGATTGACGGGGACGACATCGCCTGCCTGAAAAAGCTGCAATGCGGGGTGGCGCTCTGCCCGCAGAGTAATGCCAAACTGGCCTCGGGCCAGGCGCCGTCGGCGCGTATGCTTGAACAGGGACTGCGGCTGGCACTGGGCACGGATGGCCCGGCTTCCGGCAACACGCTTGATTTATTCAGGGAGATGGAATTTGCAGCCAAGCTGCACAAAGTCAATCCGGAAAATCCGACGGCCATGCCCGCCGGACAGACACTCGCCCTGGCAACCCATGGCGGAGCGGACATGCTGCTTCCAGGGATGGGACTTGGACGAATCCTCCCCGGCAATCCGGCGGATATCATCCTCATCGACCTGCAGCAGCCGCATCTGCAACCTTTTCACGGCCCGGATATTCTCGTTTACAGTGGTCCGGGGGCCGATGTACGCACCGTGATTGTGCAGGGAAAGGTGGTGGTCCGGGAACGGCAGCTGGTCACTCTGGATCTTCCGGGTGTACTGCGTGAGGTACGCGCGCTGGCAGCGACCGTTCAATAACAGGCAGGAGAAAAGCAAACAAGGGAATCACGAAACGTGATTCCCTTGAAGGCAACACCGAAAACAGCACACATTATCAGAATAACCACCAGTGATTTTACTGCCACCAGATCATACGTTTAGGCGGATTCCCATGGGATTCAAAGGCATCGCCGGATTCACGCAGCACGGCATCCAGATCCTCAACGGTAAACTCATAACCATCACTTTTGGCCATCTCCACAAATTCATCCTTGGTTTTCAAGGCATCATACTTACCACGGAGCGTCTCGTCAGCTCCGCCGGCAATCAACAACTCTTCCACTTTCTTTTTTGACATCTCTTCCTCCTCGCTTAATCTATTCTTCTCCTCACGGCTCCGCCGGCAGGCGCAGACAAACACTTGATAGTCACTATTGCAAAGCAGTTTTAATGCCAATTTACGCACGATTGATTTTTGCCGTAAAAACAAGGCTATTTTCCAGCACCTCACTCAAAAGAGTAAAAAACAGCACCAAAACGCAACAAATTGGTAAGCGGCAGTTATCATTTCCACAAAAGTGTCATCTTAAACAATTTTCATCCTCAATACATAAGAACTGAAGAAGGAACAGCCTGTGATTACGGCAAGATGCGAAAAAAAACTTGACTGCGATACTTTCCCACGTTATAGAAAACGGTTCTAATTTAGCTCGGGCCTCACGTATTTTCGGCCAGAAGCCGCTGATACGCGGACCCGGCAGATGGAACAGTAAGGGGTTACTTCCGACCGCATTCTTGCACGTCAGCACCTGCCCCTTTACCCCCTTTCGACCTACGCATGGAGTTGCAGAGCCTGCTGTAACTCCTTTTTTATTCAAGAACGACGGAAACACGGTAGAGCTTGCAAGTACCAAAAACTGCTTGCACACGGCAATGAGGAACGCGTTATGAAAAAGGATCTGAAAAACGTACGGAATATCGGTATCAGTGCCCATATCGACTCGGGCAAAACAACCCTGACCGAACGTGTTTTGTTTTATACCCAACGTATTCATGCCATCCATGAGGTGCGCGGCAAAGATGGTGTCGGCGCAACCATGGACTCCATGGAGTTGGAGAAAGAACGCGGCATCACCATTCAGTCGGCGGCCACCTATTGCCAATGGAAGGGGTATGACATCAACATCATCGACACCCCCGGCCACGTTGACTTCACCATTGAGGTTGAGCGTGCTCTGCGCGTACTTGATGGCGCCGTGCTCATCCTCTGCTCCGTCGGCGGTGTGCAGTCCCAGTCCATTACCGTCAACCGGCAGATGACCCGTTACAAGGTTCCGCGTATCGCTTTTATCAACAAATGCGACCGTACCGGTGCCAATCCCTACCGGGTGGCTCAGCAGCTGCGCGACAAACTCCAGCTCAATGCCATCATGCTGCAGATGCCCATCGGCCTGGAGAACGATCTCAAAGGCATGGTTGACCTGGTGAGCATGAAGGCTGTGTACTTCGATGGCGACCAGGGCGAAAAAATTCGCCTGGAGGAAATTCCAGCCGACCTTATGGAAGAGGCAAAAGCCAAACACGAAGAGCTGCTGGATGCAGCTTCCATGTTCTCCGACGAACTGATGGAAGCCATGCTCGAAGAAAAGGAAATCCCCGAGGAAATGGTTCACGAAGCCATCCGACGGGGTACGCTGTCTCTGGAAATGACCCCGGTCATGATGGGCTCCGCCTACAAAAACAAGGGGGTGCAGCTGCTGCTGGATGCGGTCACCGCCTATCTGCCCTGCCCGACCGATGTTGAAAATATCGCCCTCAACCTGGATGAGAATGAAGCGGAAATGCCGGTCAGCAACAACGCTGATGATCCACTCATCGCCCTGGCCTTCAAGCTGGAAGACGGCCGCTACGGCCAGTTGACCTACATCCGCACCTATCAGGGCGGCATCAAGAAAGGCGATACCATAGTCAACTCCCGCACCGGCAAGAAAGTCAAGGTTGGCCGCCTGGTACGTATGCACGCCAATGAAATGGAAGAGATTGAGGAAGCCGGTTCCGGCGACATCATCGCTCTTTTCGGTATTGACTGTGCCTCCGGTGACACCTTCTGCAGCCCGGGCGTGAATTTCTCCATGAGCTCCATGCATGTGCCCGCTCCGGTTATCTCGCTGGCTATCAAGCCGGTGGACAACAAGGCGCAGATCAACATGTCCAAGGCGCTCAACCGTTTCACCAAAGAAGACCCGACCTTCAAAACCTATGTGGACCATGAAACCAACGAGACCATCATCTCCGGTATGGGCGAGTTGCACCTGGAGGTCTACATTGAGCGCATGAAACGTGAGTACAACGCCGAGGTGGAGGTTGGTGCCCCGCAGGTTGCTTACCGCGAAACCATCACCCAGCATGCCGACTTCGACTACACTCACAAAAAACAGACCGGTGGCTCCGGCCAGTACGGCCGCGTGGCTGGCTTCCTGGAACCCCTGGAAGAGGGCGAATACGAGTTTGTCGACTCCATCGTCGGTGGTGTTATTCCCCGTGAATTTATTGGTTCCTGCGACAAGGGCTTCCAGAAATCGCTGGAGAAGGGTACTCTTATCGGAGCGCCTATCACTGGTGTCAAGGTAACCATCAATGATGGTAGCTATCATGCGGTTGACTCCTCGGATGTCGCCTTCCAGGTGGCCGCCATCGGTGCCTTCCGCCAGGGCTACGGGAAGGCACACGCTGTTATCATGGAACCGATTATGAAGGTGGCGGTGGAAGGTCCTTCGGAATTCCAGGGCGCGGTCATGGGCAGCCTCAATCAGCGCCGCGGTGTCATCATCGGTACCTTTGAGGAGGGCAATTACACGGTGGTTGAGGCGGAAATGCCGCTGGCCGAGATGTTTGGCTACTCGACCACACTGCGCTCCCTGACCCAGGGCAAGGCTGAATTCACCATGGAATTCAAAACCTACAAACAGGTGCCGCGTAACGTGGCAGACGAACTGATCAAGGCCTTTGCCGCCCAGCATAAGGAAGCATAACCAGCCGTAGCGCTGCCAGTATCTTCCGTGAGACACAACCGTTAAGAGGTCGAATATGACATACGAACCACTGGTACACCAGAATCCTTTACGGATCCTGAACATGAATCGCGAGCACAACCTGATGGGTCTGGTTATGGCGCGGGCTGGCCTGGGCAAGACCGCCCTGCTGGTGCAGATCGCCCTGGACTCCATTTTGCGGGGTAATCGGGTTATTCATGTGAGCATTGGTGAGAGCATCGAAAAAACCAGAAGCTGGTATGATGACATCCTCCAGGCCATTTTGCAGCAATACAGTGTCGCCCAGCCCCACGAGCTGATCGACATGGTCACCCACCACCGCATGATTATGACCTTCAAGGAAGCCGCCTTTTCGCGTTCCCGCCTGGAAGAACGGCTCAATGATCTGGTATTGCAGGATATCTTCCGGCCCAACTGTCTGATCGTGGATGGCTTTGACTTTGATAACGCCAAACGCGAAGACCTGGAAGACATCAAAAATCTGCTGGAAAACATGAACATGCAGGCCTGGTTCTCGGCGGTCAGTCATCGTGATGATCCCCGTGTTTCTCCAGCCGGCGTACCTGCTCCCTGCCATGAGATTGATGACCTGTTTGACATGATCGTTCTTTTGAAACCGCAGTCCAATGCCTCTATTCAGCTGGAAATCATCCGTAACAACGGTGAACAGCCCGACGGCATCAAGAGCGTGGACCTCGACCCCACAACCATGATGGTCAAGGAGCGATAATTCCTCTGCTTCCAAGTGTTACGGGGCTGTCGGCGTTGGCCGGCAGCCCTTTTTTTATGGAGTGAAACCATGCGCTTTCGGCCCTGCATCGATTTACATGACGGTCGGGTGAAACAGATCGTCGGTTCCAGCCTGGGTGACAATCAAAACGCACTGCGTACCAACTTTGCCTCAGATCTGCCGCCGGCCTATTACGCGGAGCTTTACCGGCGTGATAACCTGGTGGGCGGACATGTGATCATGCTGGGAAAAGGCAACGAGGACGCGGCTGCGGAAGCGCTTTCCGCCTGGCCGGGAGGAATGCAGGTGGGCGGCGGAATCAACGACCAGAATGCCCTCAACTGGCTTGATAAAGGAGCATCGCATGTCATCGTCACCTCCCATGTCTTCCATGACGGCTGTCTGGACCACACTCGCCTTGCGCAGCTGGTGCAGATGGTCGGAAAAAAACATCTGGTTCTTGACCTGAGCTGCCGTTGGCGCGAAAATGGTTACTATGTGGTAACGGACCGCTGGCAGAAATTCACCCACCTGAAAATAAGCCCCACCGTGCTGACCGACCTGGCCCGCTACTGCGACGAATTTCTGGTGCACGCGGTAGATGTGGAAGGCAAGTGCATGGGCATTGATACCAGACTGCTCACGCTCCTGGCAGAAAGCACCACCATCCCTACCACCTACGCTGGCGGCGTAGCCAGTATGGATGATCTGGATCGCATCCGCATCAGTGGCCAGGGACGTATTGATGTGACTGTGGGCTCAGCCCTGGATATTTTTGGTGGGCACGGGCTGAGCTACAAAGAGGTGGTGGCGTTTCATGGATGAGCAGGGTACTCAGCAGGGCAGTACACTCTCCACCGTTACCCTGCAGGTGCCGGAAGCCTTGTCCCGGGCCTTTCAGCGCTGCCTGTGGATCCGCGTCCACGAAACCGGCCAAACACCGCTTGCCGTCATGGAAGAAGTGATTCTTGATTTTTTAATCAAACACGGGTGCTGAACAGCTGCCCTCGCTCTTGACCTCCATCTCCGCGTTATATATGATACTTCGGTTAAATTGGCTGGAGACGACCAGTTTACCGGTGTTCTTTGCTGTCGTCTGTTGCGTCCACAGAACTGTCCGCTGTGCCTGTGTGCGCAGCCTGTGTGCGCAGCCTGTGTGCGCATATTGTCAACCCCTGTCCGCCATGGCTGGCGTGATGCGCCCCAAGGGAACAGACACTCAAACAACCTGAAATTACTCATCACGTGGGCGTTGTGGCATCTCCCACGAAAGGACCGTACACGGGAAAAAAAAATGAAACCAACCATACTCGACTGCATGGGCCTGCCCTGCCCGCAACCGGTGCTCCGCACCAAGGATGCCCTGGAGCAGGGCGCCACGCTCATAGAAGTGCATGTAGATAACGAAGCCTCTCAGAACAATGTCGCCCGTTTCGGACGCAGCCAGGGGCATACGGTGAGCTTAAGCAAACAGAGTGAAAGTTTGTTTGTCATCACCATCACCGCTGGTGAAAAAAAGGGGGACGTATCCTTTAACGCCGCCGACTACGCCTGCCCGCTGACTCCAGCATTCAGGGTAATATATGTTATCTCCTCAGACACCATGGGAAGAGGCGATGATATTCTGGGCAGATCACTGCTGCATACCTTTATCCAGACCATTAAGGATGTGCAGCCGCAACCCAGCAAAATTGTCTTCTTCAACAGCGGGGTCAAACTGGTCACCGAAGAATCCGACACACTGGAAGCCCTT
>DAIODL010000130.1:0-6194 GCA_036746815.1 Desulfobulbus sp. | reverse complement strand
CCTGTACCGCGGCCAGCAGCTCCTCCCGGGCCTGCCACATGCCCCGGCTCTGAGCCTCGAGCAGGCGGCGGGTCATCTCCTCCAGGCCATAGGGATTTTCCCGGCGCAGCCATTTCAAGTTCTCCTTATCCAGGATATAGGTCGTAACCACCCGGTCAAAGACCCATCCGGCCACGGTTTCGGTGGTGGCGCTCCACTTGAAGAGCGTGTTCACCCGGTCGGAGACCGTGCCCGCCCCCTGGTAGCCCTCGTTTTTACGCTGTTCGATCCAGTGGGGATTGAGCAGCTTGGCCATGATCGCGGCTTCCAGGTCCTCGCGGAAATCCCGTACCGAATGATCCTCCTCTGTGTTGCTGTCTGCAAAGTAGATCCGGGCCCGTTTGCCGCTGACCGCCTTGGCCGCCACGGACATGCCGCCCAGGCAGCCGGTATAGCAGCTGCAGTCCATGGGATCATATTCAGGGGAATACTGGCGCATGTAGGTCACGTCCACATGCTTGAGCAGTGAGGCGAACACCTGCTGCGCCTCCACCCCGGTGGCCCGGTTAAAGGTGCCGGCGCGATCCGACCCGTAGGCATACCCGCTCCAGTTGATGTAGGTTTCGGCCAGATCCCCCTCATCCCGCCAGGCCGAGGCGTCCAGAGCCAGACCGACTCCGGTGCCGCAGGCGCCCGGTGCTGAGGAAAAAACCCGGAAACTGGCCAGCCGGCGCAACTCGTCCCCGCTGTGCTGCCCGCCCAGTTCCCGGCGCAGTTCCTCGAGCCGGGCCAGGGTATGCTTGCGGATGTAATTGCGTTCCGGGGGTTCGTCCAGTTCCCCGGCCATGACCGCGGCCTCGTCCAGCAGGTCGGCAAAATGCGGGACCATGTCGCGGAGAATGGAACTGGTCTGAATGAGCACATCCACCCGCGGGCGGGGGAGGGGGGTGCCGTTTGCCCTTTCCAGCTGCAGCCCGTCCAGGTCCAGCGGCGCGACCCCGGACACCCGACCGCCAGGCTGCCAGACCGGTTACATACCCATCAGGGCCAGCACCTGGCAAAAGACCTCGCCATCGGATTTGAAGGCATCGATGCTCCACAGGCTGATGCCCACGCTTTCGGGGAAAGAGCCCGTGTCATCCAGGTATTTGCGCAGAAGATTGTCCGCCAGTTCCTGCCCCACAATCCAGGCGGCCCGGGTGGGAATGGCGGCGATATCGCTGGTGAAGAAATTCCGTCCCGTGGGCAAGGCCTCGGTCTTGCCCAGGGCCAGGGAACCGCAGAGTCCGGGTTCGATGAATTCGCCGTCCAGCGCCCTGAGCAGCTGGGGGATTTCCCGGGTGCACTGGGCAATGCGTCCCCCCACATCCCGGCACCAGTCCTGGAGCCGGTGAAAACGGGGATCCTCCTTTTTCACGTCCGTTTCCGCAAGCGGCAGGGTAAAGAGCGATGCGAGCACCGCGACCGCATCATCAAAAGGGGTGGCTGCCGGCGGCTGGTGGCAGGCGGCGATCTCCACCAGCTCGGGCAATCCGTCCACCGGCTTGCCCAGAATGGTGGCCAGCATGGTGGCGATCCCGTGTGTGTCCGGGGCCGTGCCCAACAGGTGCGGCCCGGTGGGGGCAAGGATGCGTTTGCTGCGGCTTATCCTGCGGGAGAGCAGATCCACGGCCTGGGCAAACTCCTCGTCCTCCGGCTTTTCGTCCTGTCCGTCAAAGGCTCCCATCTGCCGCATCAGGGGCTCCATCTCCACCCGCAGCACCTGCTGCCGTTTTCCCTCCCCGTGCGCGCCGGCTTTCTGATACTGGTCGAGCAGGCTTTCCAGCGCCACGCTTGCGGCATCGGGCCGGGCCGGCCGCTGTACCGGCGGGAGATGATCAACCAGCACCGCCCGGCCCCGCCGTTTGGCGATCAGCCCCTCTCCCGGTATATCCATGATGTACAGGTAGATATTGGGCAGATCGTCCAGACTGATTTCGGGGAAGCAGGCGGGCGAGAGCGCAACCTGCTTGCCGGGAAGGAATTCCAGCGCTCCATGGGCGCCGAAATGCAGTACCGCATCCGAGGTGTCGCGGATATAGGCGTAGGTGGCCAGCCAGTGCGGTGGCGGTGACAGGGTGGGGTCATGGAGGATACGGCAGACCTCGCCATTGCATTTGGCGCCATAGCAGCCACGCTTGGGCTGGACAATGATCTGCACATTGCCGAAGCGCAGCCCGGTGACCAGCAGGGTGGTCCGGCCATCCTCGCGGTAGACCATGCCTTCGCCGGGGAAGGGGCCCCAATCGGCCAGGACCCGTTCCCGGGCCCGTTCGGGCATGGCCATGAGCAGGCGCTGGTACTCGTCCGCGTCCGTCCGGTGCAGGACCCCGCCCTTAGCCACGATTTCATCGGTGGTGGTCCAACGGAATTCGGAGATGGCCTTGCGGTCCAGGAGCAGGTGCAGCAGGGTGGCCCCATCCTCAGGGGCGTCCCCCGTATCATACCCCGCCTTCCGCAAACCGGTGATCAGGACGGCCAGGCTGGCAAAGGTGTCGAGACCTGCGGCCATGCCGAGCGTTGCCTCCACCCCCTTGCAGGGGTTGTTGTGCAGGACAATGGTCAACCGTTTCTCGCGGTTTGCACAGTGCCGCAGCCTGAGCCAGCGCTGCAGACGACGGCACAGGCGCTCAATCTGCTCGTTCAGGGGCAGGTAGCGCCGCAGAAACAGCCCGGTACCGGGATCAATCTCCCCCCGGGTGGCGGCCACGGCCGTGGGTTCAATGACCCCGGCCATTTCCGGCTGACTGAGGCTGAACACCATGGGGCCGGCACCAGCCCCCGCGCCGGTGACATCCTCCCGCCACTGTGCAGGTGTCTGCTGGTACAGCCGCAGCAGCTGCACCACCGGTCTATTCAGGCCCGTGAGGACACGTATATCCTCATGCTGCGCCACAATGCGGCCAGCCAGAAGGTTGAGCAGGAGCTGCGGTGCCGGCTCCTGCATGAAAGCAAGCCAAGGGTAGCGCTGCGCCAATGGCAGACTGCTGTCCGCCAACCCCTCGGTGACCACGCAAAGCGGGGTCATGGCATGGTGCTCCAGCGCGCGGATGAGCGCGTCGATCTCGGCATGGTTGCTCTCCGTGATCTGGCCGTAATAACAGAGCAGCGCCACCAGCGGCCGGGTTGCTGTTTCCGGGATGCGCCTCTCCTGCCAGCGCAGATACGCCCGCTGGTCGCCAAAAAGCCCGGATTGCTCAAAATAATCGGGATGATATATGCCGCAGGTTTGCACCGCCTGTGGAGGCTCATAACTGGTATCCATGCCGATAGCCGCGGCAAGGAAGCGGATGCCATTGATAAAATTTGCCAGCGACACCTTGGCCAGGTAGGTGGCAAATTGGGCGGTCTGGTCAGGGACAAAGGTGGTGAATTCAGGTTCCATCTGCGGTCCCAGGCTGATGCGATGGGCAACGTGTTTTGCAGCAGCGGTCAGGACATCGTAGTCGGGCAGATCCCGGAACATCTGGGCGATGCAGAGATCCGTCCCCTCGTCTGCGAGCTGGTCCAGGGCTGCCTGCGTCTTGGTGTGCTGGGCAAAAAACACCAGCTCGATTCCTTCCTGCAGCAGCAGGTCATGCGCCCTGGACCAGGTCTGGGCCTGAAACATCTGTCCGTGCAGAAAAACGATCTTCATCATGCTTCTCCAAAATCTGCTGGTATCAATAAAAAATTATCCACGTGGGGCGGGCAGGGGATTGCTGAGCAGGGTGCGGTAATCAATCCTGTCCTGAAAGCGCTTGTTCCGGGTTCTTTTGGTATCAAGAAGTGCACTGCAATGTTCACCCGGCCGGGCCAGGGTTTCCCGCCAGCGCTGGTGCCCCTCCGGAGGCATCCAGATCCCAGCTCCCCGGGGGGCGCTGACCACTACCGCCACCTGTTCGATGGTGCGGGCGCCGGCAAGCAGGTGGGTTGTTTCATTGAGAATGGGGGTGAAGACCACCACCAGATCCGCCCCTTTTTTGGCGCATGCCAGAAATATTTCCGGATGATACAGGGCGGCCGCCGGAACAAGTCGTATCCGGGCCGGGCCGCAATCAAGCACTGGAAAGGGGACATCCTCTGCATCATTTTCCCTGTCCCCCGCCCAGGACTGCATTTCCTGCCCGCCATCAATCCACAGAACGCGTATGCCCCGCCCGGTGGTGCGGACCAGCACGGCCTTCTGCCCGCTGGTACGGCACCAGGTCTGCAACCGCTCTATGTTCGTGTCCGCATACGGACCTGTTGGCAGGATATGGAGGGTGTCGGCCAGCCAGTCCCCGCCCGTGATCCGGTCCAGACCCGGCAGCAACCCCGTTTCCCGGTCAAAACAATGGCAGCAGAGCTGCAGCTCTCCGGTGGGGGGAAGCGTAAGCAGCGAGGTCAGGTTGCTGATGCCCATGCGGTTGAGGTAGCAGGCAGGCATCTGTTCCAGCCGCCGGCTGGCCATGCGCATGTGCCGCTCCTCTGACTCCAGCCGGCCTTCGTGGTCCAGGGGGAGCGCTGTCTGCAGCAGTGCGGAGGTGGGCACGGTTTGCTGCAGAAGGACTTGCCCCTGGGGACTGATCACCGCCGAGGGGGCCTGGCAGCAGTCCATGGTGGCATCCAGGCCGGTACGGTTGCACACCGCCACCATAAGGCCATTTTCCACGGCCCGGGCTTGCCAGATTTCCAGGGGCTGCAGATCGCCGACCGGTGGCCAGTTGGCCAGGACCAGCAGGAGATCAGCCCCGCGCAGGGCCGTGACCCTGGGCATCAGGCTATGATAGCTGTCCGCACAGATGAGCACACCGACCCGGCCCCAGGGCGTGGCAAAGGTATTGTCTTCCATGGGATCGCCAGGGCAGGCCCAGTGCAATTCAGCGTTCATCTTCCGGTAGTGGCAGACGATGTGCCCCTCTGGATCCAGGACAAAGGCGCTGTTGTACAAAATGCCGCTTGCCGCCTCCCGTTCCGCCATGCCGATGCAGGCAAACAGGCCGTAGGTGCGGCAGATTTCGGCCAACCCGATCAGGGTAGGACCATCCTCTGTTTCCGCATAGGGCGCCATGTCATGGATACCGTCAAAGGAATAACCGGAAATGGCCATCTCCGGGGCGGCCACCAGTTGCACGCCCTTGGCCCCGGCCTCCCGACACAGGGCGAAGAGCTGCTCGCGGTTGCGTTCCGGCTGTTTGTGCACCACCGCCAGATGCACGAAACCCAGGGATAAAGAGGGCATGGTTACCTTTTCTCCTTTACAAAAGTATCGCGTGAACAAGTGCCAGCTGCGCTGGCGTGCCCGGCGTCGCAGGCCTCGGCCAGGGTCTGATACAGGGTGCAGGCCAGGGAACGCACAGCCGGCGGGTTGTAGAAGAGCCGGCTGGGGCAGTCGCCTGGGCAGCGGTTTTTCAAGGGGCAGCCGTCACAATCGTCCCTGGTAGTCCGCAGGGAGACCACCGGCAGTCGCAGGGGCGTTTCCCCCATGGCTGTGGCAAAACGTGTGTCTCCCAGGCTCTGGCTACAAGGAAAGCAGCGGCCGTCCGGGTGGACCGCCAGACTGGCACCCATGGCCGCCTGGCAGAACAACCGTTCCCTTTGTCCGTGGGTACGAGTGAGCATCCGCCGCACCAGGTCCCATTCCCTCAGATGCAGGGGCACCTCCCGTTGCCGGTTGATGGCCGTCAGGGCCTTGACCAGACCCTGGATGCCCCGGGCCAGGTTTGCCGGCTCGGCCGGGGCCGGCCTGTCCGCCCTGGCGGCGGCATTGCCCCTGGTCACCAGCAGATCAAGGCCGATGCCCCGGGCCTGACGAAAGGCGGACAAAAGCCAGGCCAACCGGTCCAGCTGCCCCACGTTTTCATTACTCACCACGGTGGTGACCCGGAAGGGGACCCGTTCCTGTTCCAGAAGCATCAGCCCTCGCAAACACTCGGTGGCCCGGCCGCGTAATGTTTCCTGCATCCGCGGCGATCCGTCCAGGCTGACCCCCACCTGCAGCCCGAAACGGCGGATCAGCCCGATCACCTGCGGATTGAGGCAGGTGGCATTGGTTTGCATCCCCAGGGTCCAGGGGCGGGACAGGGTTTGCGCGAGCCTGCCCGCCTTTTCCACCAGCCCGGGGACCAGGCAGGGTTCACCGCCGGTGAGCTGGATATGCAGGGGCCCGGTGCCCACGGCGGCGAGCTGCAGGGCCCGCTTCAGGGTGGCTGGCT
>DAIODL010000129.1:0-6229 GCA_036746815.1 Desulfobulbus sp. | reverse complement strand
GAGCGCGTCGCGGCTCTGGTCCACATAGGAAAGCTTCACCGTCTCGCCGATACGGATGGTGCCGCTGTCGGGCTGCTCCTTGCCGGTAATCATCTTAAAAAGCGTGGTCTTGCCCGCACCGTTGGGGCCGATAATGCCGACAATGCCGCCGGGAGGCAGGTTAAAATCGAGCTTATCGATGAGCAGCTTGTCACCAAAGGCCTTGGTCAGCCCCTTGGCCTCGATCACCAGTTTGCCCAGCCGCGGTCCCGGTGGGATATACAGCTCCATGTCGCTGGCCGCCTTCTCGCTCTGCTGGCTGAGCAGATTTTCATAAGCCGTGATACGCGCCTTGGACTTGGCGTGGCGTCCCTTGGGACTCATATGAATCCACTCCAGCTCGCGGGCCAGGGTGCGCTGGCGGTCGGTTTCCTTCTTCTCCTCCTGCGCAAGCCGCTTCTGTTTCTGCTCCAGCCACGAGGAATAATTGCCCTTCCAGGGAATACCCTGGCCGCGGTCCAGCTCCAGAATCCACCCGGCAACGTTGTCGAGGAAGTAGCGGTCGTGGGTGACGGCGATGACCGTGCCCGCGTACTGGCGCAGGTGCTGCTCCAGCCAGGCGACCGATTCCGCATCCAGATGGTTGGTAGGCTCGTCCAGAAGCAGGATATCCGGATTCTTGAGGAGAATGCGGCACAGGGCCACCCGCCGTTTCTCGCCGCCGGAGAGCACGCCGCACTTGCTATCCGCAGGCGGGCAGCGCAGCGCATCCATGGCCATCTCCAGCTGGGAGTCCAGATTCCAGGCATCGATGGCATCCAGCTTGTCCTGCACCTTGGCCTGTCGGTCGAGGAGCGCCTGCATGGCGTCATCATCCATGGGCTCGGCGAATTTTTCGTTGATGGCATTGAACTCATTAATGAGATCCACCGTGGCCTGCGCGCCCTCTTCCACGATCTCACGCACGCTTTTTTCCGGGTCGAGCTGCGGCTCCTGGGGCAGGTAATCAATGGTGAAGCCCTCGGAGAGGATAGTCTTGCCATCAAACTCCTTGTCAATGCCCGCAAGAATACGCAACAGCGTACTCTTACCCGATCCGTTCAGGCCCAGCACTCCGATCTTGGCACCGTAGAAATAGGACAGGGAGATGTCCTTCAGGATCACTTTCTGGTTGTATTTCTTACTGACTTTAATCATCGAATAGATGATCTTGTTCGCTTCACTCGCCATATTGGTCGTTGTCCTCGTCGCTTCTGTAAAAATGAGTTATTTGCCATAAAAACAGTCGGCAACCCTCACGAGAGGCAGACTGCTTTTTTTATTTTCCTTAATAAAATTCAGTGCCCGTGGCCGCCTTACACCGAGGAGTGTGCAGACTGGCGGAGCGGCATGAGCATGGGCCATAGCTGAGAGACGAGCATGCCCGCAAGCATGAGGCAACAGCCCGCCAGGGCACGGCCGGAAAGCACCTCCGCAAGGAGCAGCCAGCCGCCCAGCGCCGCAAAGGGTGATTCCAGGCTCAGCAGGATGGCTGCGTGCGCGGGATGTGCCCGCCGCTGCACCACCACCTGCAGGGTATAGCCCGCGCCCACCGAGGCAATACCGCCGTAAAGAATCGGGATTATGGCGTCCTGCAGCGCCTGCCAGCTCAAACTTTCAAGGACCAGCCCCACCAGGAGGCTGCACACGCCGCACACGAAAAACTGTGCCATGGCAAGCCGCACCGGCGAGGTGCGCGGGGCAAGATAGGACAGGAGCAGCACATGAAAAGTCCAGAACAACGCGCCGATCAGCTCCAGCATGTCGCCAAATTCTATATGAAAATCCCCGTTCACACTGAGCAGATACAAACCGGTTGCCGCAGTCACCGCGCCAATCCAGGTACCGGCGTTGGTCCGCTGCCCCCAGAGCATGCCGACTACAGGCACCAGCACCACATACAGCCCGGTGATGAACCCGGCCTTGCCTGCACTGGTATACTGCAGCCCTACCTGCTGCAGAGTGGCGGCCGCAAAGAGCACAATACCCGCAGCCAGCCCGGCCACCGGCGCTGCAATGCGGCGCTTTCCAGGCAGAACCTGGTCCTTGCCACTGCGCAGCGCGAGCGGCAGCAGACAGAGCCCGCCCAGAAGAAAACGAATACCGTTGAACATGTACGGGCCCACATGTTCCATACCGGCCCGCTGCGCCACAAAACCAAAGCCCCAGATCAAAGCCACCAGCAAAAGCAGGAGATCGGCCTGCAGTTGGTACTTTTTTTCTCCTTGCATTCTTGTAGTTGTCCTGTTTTGCTATAGAATGTTCGTTGTTCCTGGAAGGTGTCTGGGCTGTTCCCTTCCGAATCATCTTTCTCTTTTGTGGAGCGTTTCGATGCTGAAATGTACACCCCTTCTTCTGGCTGCGGCGGCCCTGCTCTTGTGCACCGGCTGTTCCATGACACGTCATGCTGAGGAATTTGTCGGCTTAAAAGCTGATCACAGCCAATACACCGGGCCAGTGTATCCGCCCACCAGTAAAATAGCCATTGCTTTTCAAGCGGATCAAATCCCCAAATCCTGCCGGGTTTTTGCCCAGGTAATGGTCCAGTTCCCGGAAAATTCCACGGGTAAGCAGATTGCGGACGCTGTCCTGGCGGAAGCCGGCAAACGCGGGGCGGATCGGGTACTGATTGGTCAAACCCGTCAGAGCAACAATGATGAAGGACCGACCTTTCTCTATTTTGGCCCGCAGAATGAATATTTCTGTGACGCCCGCTGCGGCAGCTGGAGCTATGGCTACGGGTATTGGGAAGCGCTGGGACAATGGGTGGACTTCGGCTACAAGGAATGGCAGGACAGCAAGGTACAGTTTGAGTCGCCCGTTATGACGGAACTGCTGATGGTACGCTGCCAGTAATACTATTGGTGTTGTTCCTTCACTGATACATATCAGCCGGTCCGGGGATGCCTGGACCGGCTTTTTTATGGTCTGCCGCCGGATGTCCTGTGATACGCGAGTTCCACGGGATTCCCGTCTCCTTTGTTTGCTTCTTTTTTCACGGTATTTCCGGTTGTCTTCAGGCCCATTGCGCAGCATAGTAGAAAGACGAACGATCAAGGTAACACCTCTCGGCCGGTGTGGCGGATGGGTGCGATCTTTGTGATATACATAACTCCGGCGACAACCGGAAAGCGAGGGCAGCATGCACGTGATTCTTGATTTATGTGTGGTACCGATGGGTGTGGGGGTTTCTGTGTCTGACTATGTGGCGGAATGCCACCGGGTATTGCAGAAATCCGGGCTGAAATACAAACTGCATGCCTTTGGCACCAATATCGAAGGCGACTGGGACGCGGTGATGGCGGTGGTCAAGGAATGCCACGAGCGGGTGCACGCCATGGGCGCCCCGCGCATCACCACCACCATTAAACTGGGAACCCGCATCGATCGCTCTCAAACCATGGACGACAAGGTACAGAGCGTGGAGAAAAAATTACAGAAACAAGAGGAGATCAGCTGATCCGCTTTGTTCAAGGTCAAGGCATGCGAAAAAAATTACCACAGGCATATGCAGAATATTCCGAGGATAATTTTTTGAGCATAACGCAGAAATTGGGCAAAAGTGGAATCGCGGTTAGACCCGCGATTCCACCAGCTCAAAAATAGGCCCCTGCCAGCTGCAGGCGCCGCAGTACATATGATGGGGATCAATGGGAACCGCATCGGCAGGCTGCTCATCAGCTTCTGCAATAATCGGCTGAAACTGTTCATCCACCTGAAAGGCTATACGAGCACCCCTCCGGGTGGACACAAACCAGACAGCCCCGCATTTGGGGCAGGCAAGTATTTCCATGATTTTCTCCTGAACACCGCCGCCCATCTGTACGCGCAGCCGGGCACGGATACCCTTCTCCTGGAATGATTCAGCTCTCGGGTTCCTCGATAAACTCGATCGAGATATTATTCTCTTCCCCTTCGTTTATCCGGTACTTCCCTCGCCGTACCAGCGTCATCCCATTGGCAACCGCCTTGACCTGGATAGCAGCAAACAACTGCTCAGCCACGTCCGGCTCCGCATCGACATTGGCGTACAGAAAGAGCATTTCGCCCACCTCGCCAAATTGAAGCAACACTGGATTATGTTGAATAAAAACCAGATCTTCATAGGCATAGGTAATGTCGATGCCCAGTTCTTCCAATATCTGTTTGACCGTTCCCAGCGGTCTGTACGGTAATGCCATGAACAATCTCCTGCTGCAGCGGTTTGACCGGATTATTTTCCTTTACCTGAACCCTCTTTGGGACTGATGGTGCGGATGGTGATGAGTTTTTCCCAGTCATAATAGCTGTTGACCATCTTGCCATCCTCAGTTGCAGTGATGCGGACAAACTCTTCACCAAGGAAGAGGACTGCGTCCGTATACTCCTTGCCCTCATTGATCTGCAGCGCTACACCACTGCGCAATTTCCTGGACATGGTCCCCTGTACGGGCATGGACGCGTACTCCAGAATCTTTTCCCAAGTCGCTTTCATAGATCTTCTCCTTATCTGAACAATACTTGTGAATGACACCAGTGTCATTTTCCATGAGAGAATGAGCAACAAATGGGCCACTTATAGTACTCGTAATTTTTCCTTGTTATTCAACAATCTTACAAAGAGTCTATACGACAACCACTGTATCCATGCCGACAATAGATGCGTCAACCTTTTTCCTGTTCAGCGCATTTTTGTGATCTTCGCTACAATTCTGCATGGGCAGGCAGATAAACGGATATGTTCGCAGAAGCGGTCTTGAGGAGTCGCACCGGAAACGGTTATAATGCAACCTGGCGTCATTGTGGACACAGAAGGAGGATTGCATGACACGGGAAGTACGCACAGGGGTAGCCGTTATCGGCGGAGGACCCGGTGGTTACAGCGCGGCGTTTCGCGCGGCTGATCTGGGATGTGAGGTTTGTCTGATTGAACAGGGGGGACGGCTGGGAGGCACCTGCCTCAATGTGGGCTGCATTCCCTCAAAAACGCTGCTGCATGCGGCATCCCTTATCGAAGCGGCCAAAACCGCGGCCAAGTGTGGTATTACCTTTGCCCCACCCGCCATAGACATTGAAAAGCTGCGTGAGCACAAAAATGCGGTGGTCACCCAGCTCACAAACAGCCTGAGCAACCTCGCCAAGTCGCGCAAGGTCGCCCGCTACACGGGAAAGGCCACCTTCCTGGATGACCATACACTTTTGGTCGCCACCGCAGACGATACCCTCCACCTGCATTTTGAACAGGCCATTATCGCCACCGGCTCAAAGCCTGTCCACCTGCCCCATGTTCCCGACGACGAACGTATCTGGGATTCCACCCGGGCGCTGTCCCTGGAATCTGTACCGGGAAGGCTGCTTATCGTTGGCGGCGGCATCATCGGCCTGGAAATGGCTGCCGTATATCACGCCCTGGGCGCAGAAATCACGGTGGTGGAATGGGCCAAGCAGATTATTCCCCCGGCGGACCGCGACCTGGTGCAGCCGCTTTTTCTCACCCTGAAAAAGCAGTATCCCCTGCACACGGAAACACGGGTGGACCGTATGACTCCGCTGAGCGCCGGTATTGAGGTACGTTTCGAAGGCAAGATCACCAGCAGCGAACTGTTCGACGCCGTGCTTGTTGCCGTGGGCAGACAGCCCAATACGGAAGATCTGGGGCTTGCGAATATCGGCATTAAAGTCGATGCCAGAGGATTCATTCCGGTGAATCAGCAGCAGAAAACCAGCCTGCCGCACATCTACGCGGTTGGTGATGTGGTGGGCAATCCCATGCTCGCGCATAAGGCAACGCACCAGGGCAAGGTGGCCGCGGAGGTGATTGCAGGCCAGCCTTCCCGCTTCGCCCCCGTGTCCATTCCCTCGGTAGCCTATACCGCACCGGAAATCGCCTGGGTGGGGATGACCGAAAAGGACGCTGCCCTACAGGGTATCGCTTTCACCAAGGGCAAGTTTCCCTGGGGTGCCAGCGGCCGGGCGCTGAGCGCTGATGTCACCGGCGGGGTGACCAAGGCCCTCTTTGACACGGAAACCGGTGCGCTTCTGGGTGCCGGTATCTGCGGTGCCGGGGCCAGCGAATTGATTCACGAGGCAGCGCTTGCCCTGGAACTGGGCGCCACGGCCGAACAGATCGGCCGCACCATTCATGCCCATCCAACGCTTGCGGAAACCTTTGCCGGCGCGGTGGAGGTGGTTACCGGCACCATCACGGATCTCCTGCCACCCAAAACCCGAG
>DAIODL010000128.1:0-6232 GCA_036746815.1 Desulfobulbus sp. | reverse complement strand
AATATTCAGGTAGAATTGAACCAGTTGCGTTATTCGGTGGAATGTGTTTTTGTTTGTTATTTTACTGTATTTTCGATGATAGTTCAATGTGTGCATGCGAAGGCTTATCGTAGTTTTTTTTTTACGAGAAATTAAGTGCCCCGCTGATGCCTATGCGGACACGCTTCAGTTGTTGGCAGTTGACGACAAGCAAAAAGAAATTTGCCCAATCCAGAGCAGAGGTTTTACTTCCTGTCAAAAAACAAGTTTGGTATTATTGTACAAATTTGTGTTGTCTTTTTTCTTTTGGCTTTTGCCGGGACCATTGATCCATTCAACCAGCTGTTTTCATTGTATATCATAACCCTTACCGTGGTTCTATTCCTGCTGTTATGCTGAAATTTTTTAAATACTGCTTTGTCGTGTGTCTGGCCGGTGCTGTTTTGGCCGGTGTTGTCGGGGCTGCTGCTGTCTATTATCTGGTGGTACTGGTTCCCAGCCCGGAACTCGACGAGTCGCACATTGCCGAAATTCTTTCCCGGGAAAGCCCTGTATACTATGGCGATGGCACCACGAAGATTGGTGTGCTGTTTGAAGGTACGCACCGCCAATATCTTAAATATGATCAGTTGCCCAAACAGTTTATCAACGCGTTACTGGCTTCTGAAGACGATGAATTTTTCACCCATCACGGCGTGGATATTCCCGGTATCATCCGGGCAATGATCGCGAACTTTCATGCGGGCAGGGTTGTGCAGGGGGGCAGTACCATCACCCAGCAGACCGCAAAAAATTTATTCAAGCGGGAATCGCGCAGCATTGAGGCCAAGCTGAAGGAATTGCTGTATGCCATGAAGCTTGAGCATCGCTACAGCAAGGAAAAAATACTCGAATTTTACTGCAATCAGTTTTTTGTCAGCGGTACGGGGCATGGCCTTGGCGTTGCGGCCCGGTATTTTTTTGACAAGGACCCCAGTGAACTGACTCCGCTCGAAGACGCATTTATTGCGGGCAGTGTCAAACAGCCCAACTATTATAATCCTTTTCTACGCAAAAATAAGGAAAACCCTGACGAGGTCCGTCGGCGCGACGAAGACCGGGTCAGATACGTTCTGGGGCAGATGCGCAAGCATAACCGGATCAGCGACGACCAATATACGCAGATGATGCATACTCTGGAAAGCCAAGGGATTGATTTCCATCAGGGCCGGATGTCCTATGCCCAGAATACCGTTATGGATCTGGTCAGAGATGGGCTGGAAACGCCGTTTATTGTCGATGATCTTGAAGAACATGGCATTTCCAACATTTCCACATCAGGTGTGCATATTATCACCTCGCTGGATAAGGATCTGCAGCAAAAGACACTGCAGGCCTTGAGACGCCAGTTGTCGCTGCTTGATGTCCGGTTGCGTGGCTACAGGCGAGCCGATGTGCAGCAGGAGTATCAGGCGATTAACTATACCGGTGACGACACTTTTCTCCCGGGTGATTTTGTCTTTGGTACTGTCGGAGATATTACCACCAGCCGAGATCATGGCCCCTCGGTACAGGTGCTTTTTCAGGGGCATGAACCGGGAGTTATTTCAGGCGCAGGGTTTGCCCGTCTTTCTGCTGCCTATGTGAATACCAAGAGCACCGGACGTGTGAATGTATCCGCCCGTCAGGCGCTGCTACGGCAGCTGCAGCGGGGAGACAAGGTCTATGTCTCCATCCGCGGCACAGACGATGCAGGTGTGCTCCAGCTTGATCTGGAAAAATATCCCAAAGTTGAAGGCGCTGCCTATGTTCTGCAGAATGGGGCGGTCCGTGCCATGGGCGGTGGCATGTCCAATGTGAATTACAACCGTGCCACCACGGCCAGACGGCCCATGGGTTCGACCTTTAAAATTTTTCTTTACACCGCGGCCATGCAGCTAGGCTGGAATCCGGTTGATTTTATCAATAACGTCCCGCAGATGTTCTCGTTTCTTCGGCAAGCCTATTCACCCCAGCCTGATCATCATAGCCCGTTTGGCAAGGTGACGCTTGCCTGGGCAGGCGTTACTTCAGAAAACGTGGCATCCGTATGGCTGCTCTATCATTTGACAGACCGCCTGAATCTGGACCAGATCAAGGAAGTGGCTGCCCAGGTGGATATGGCGCCCCGTGTGGCTGATGGTGTCACGGAAACATATCAGCATTACAAGCAGCGCATGCGTGAGCGTTTCGGTATTGTCGCTACCTCATCTGCCCTGGAACCGGCTGCCTTTGCCGCCGCTGTCCAGAATATGAAACCTGATTTCGCTTTCAGTAATCACATGGATGAGTACGACCGCATTGCCAGCCTTGATTATTCCCGTTATCAAGGATTGCGCGACTTGGCGCAAAAGTTGAACGATTTCAGGCAATCACTCATCATGGGTGCCAATATGGGGCCGGTTGATCCGGATCTGGCCTTTGATAATCCGGATGCCGCCATGGTGCAGTACAGCAGCGGCCGTATGGTCCAGGATACGCAGGGACGGTTTATTTTTACAACCAGGAGCACGCTGCCTGAGCAATGGCATGAGATGGACAGGGCGACATTTACCCGCTACCTGACTGCGTTGCCCCCCAGCCTTATTGATGATTTCTGGGACAACAAGATACTGCTGGATGGGGTATTGCCCATTAATACGGTGGCGCTTATCGGGGTGCAGATGGGCAAGGCCCGTAAAACCATGAATGACAGCAATTCCTACAACCTGGATGTGCTGAGTGGTGTCCGGGATTTCCGCGTTATGCTGGGGTTACAGTACATGGTGCGGCTGGCCAAGGCCTGTGGCATTGACAGCGACTTCAAGCCCGTGCTTTCCATGACGCTTGGTTCCAACGTGGTTTCCCTGTCGGAAATGACCAGACTCTATGAAACCATTGTCACCGGCTTTCGCCATGATGCCGCCGATGAAGGAACTATGGCGGAAGCACAGCTTGATGGACATGTGGATCCGGATGCCGCATCCATCATTGAACGGATTGAAACCCCGGAGGGGAGAGTGGTGTATAATCGGCAGGTGTATAAGGCACGGGTTGTTGATGCCAGGACGTCGGCCGCAGCGTGCAATATTATGCAGAATGTCATTCGTTATGGTACGGGCCACTACGCGACGGACCATGTCAGCCTGCACAGTGACAATCCTCAGCAGGAAAAGAAACTGGAGCGTCTGAATCAGTCGTATCCGGTGATTGGCAAGACCGGAACCGCCAACGATTATCGCAATGCCGCCTTCCTGGGGTATGTGCCCGTGTTGAGCAAGGATCAGGGAGGGCTGAGCCTTGAGGATGGCTACGTGGTCGGTGTGTACACTGGTTTTGACGCCAATATGCCCATGGTGAAAGGTGGCTTCCGGGTCACCGGTGCCCATGGAGCTCTGCCTGTCTGGTGTGATATCGCGCAATCCATTCTGGATGTGAAAAAAATCGGTGACCAGATTGATCCGGTAGACTTGGCCTTTGATGGGCTGAGTCTGCAGTATCCGGATGTTGGTGAAGTTTTTTTGCCGGTTGTGCCGGGAGCGGGTGGCGCTCCCAGTGGCGGCAGCCCGCTCCCGCAGCAGACAGCGCCGGATCAGCCTGCCACACTTACCTTCAGTGCAGGGGGAGCGGGTGGCCGGTTTGTGCCGGCACGGCAGTTCCAGCCTTTCTGGAAAAACAAGTGATGCGGAGAAAGCGGTGGCTGTAAAGAACCACAGGAGAAACGATACGGGAATACTTACCGTTCTTTTTCCCTGTAGAGAGAGAAAGCGATTGTTCATGAGAACGGCATTTGCTATGATTAACCCCAATTTTTCATAGATTTCCTTGGAGCGGAAGCCTGTTGTTTCTTCGACCGGAGATGGACTTTGCTCCAGTCGGTGATGGTTTTATAGAAAACTTTTATTGTCCAGGAAGCTTATGTTTGGGTTAACTCGATCCGCCAGAAATATGGCGGCTGCTTGTTTTTGCGCGCTGTTTATTGCTGGCTGCGCCTCGGATGTCCCGACGATTCCTCCTTATACCGGAGCAGGCGGAAGCGGCACTCCCGGTACCCGTCCGAATATTCTGCAGCCGGCGATGACGTCTATTGACATGCGTGTTCATGCTTATCAGGAGAAGCTGAAGCTGTGGCAGGGGATTGGCCAGAGCTTTACGCCGTCGACCATCTCCAATGATCAACAGAACAAGATCAATGAATGCCGGGGGCAACTGCAGCATATTCTGCTGGAGTACACCTCGCTGCGGCAGCAGCTGCAGCAGGAGCAGAATCCTGATGCTGCCCAGACGCTTGCCAGCAGTTCCCTTCTGCGGTTGAACGAGGAGGATATCGGCTATCTGGAAAGCGGCTGTGATTCGTTTTTGACCAGCTTGAAAAAACAGCAGGTCCCATCCTCGACGGCTGCGCCTGATCCTCAGATTCTGGCCGCCTTTAACCGTGGTGATTATGATCAGGTGGTCAGTCTTTACGGCCAGTTGACCCGGAATCCCGGTGCCGCGGTACCGGCTGCCACCACCTACGAGTACGGGGTGGCGCTGTTGAAGACGCATCGCGATGCCGATGCCTCCCCGGTTTTGAACGAGTTGTTGGCACGTGTGCAGCAGCAGCCCGGACAGAACACGCTGCTGCTGCCGCTTCTGCAGCTGGTGGCGGATGTCGATTTTGCACGGGGTGCTTATGAGGAGGCGCGGCAGAATTATCAGCAGGTACTGAAAATTTCCATCCAGCAGGGAGCGCATCAGGATGAATGGGCTGGCCTGCAGCTGGCCGCTTTGCAGCCAGGTGTGGCTCAGCGGAACGATCTGCTGGATTTTTCCGGGGTGTTGAAAACCTATCTGGGATACGTACCGCAGCGGGATGGTTCCATGTTCAACGAGGCTACCAGCCACTATCTGCAGCAATATCCCACTACTGCGCTGACACCGAATATCAACTGGCTGAATAAGAATGCTTCTATGCCGCCCCAGAGTGGCACGGCCGCCGTTGCCCAGGCACCAACCATGGCACCTGCCACGGGAGATGTTGGTGCAGCCGGAACTACAGGGACTGCTCCGAATACAGGAACTCCGCCGGCGGGTGCAACTCCTGATGCTGCGGCAACGCAGGGGCAGCAGGGGAGCATGCCACCGGCCATAACCACGCCTCCGGCCGCCACTACTTCTCCTGCGCAGACCAGCGCCGCTCCGACTACCACGCAAACGCCTGCAGCAGATTCCCCTGCTGCCCAGCAGGCTGCGGCTCAGTCGCTGCGGCAGAAGGCTGCTGAACTGTTTGTGCGGGCCAGCAACACGCAGGACCCGGAGCAGAAACGAAAATTTCTGCTTTCGTCCCGGGATATTCTGCAAAGCATCCTGACCAAGTATCCGCAGTCTGGACTCACCAGCAAAGTGCAGCGGAATCTGGCACGGATCAACGCGGATCTGCAGGCTCTGGGGAGTAACTGATTTTTTTTGACGATATTTAGTTATGCTGCGGTTAAAGAGCCCTTCACGCCACTGGCGGGAGGGCTCTTGTTGCTTGTGCGGAAGGGGAAGTTTTTTTCCCAGCCGTTGACAAAGCGGCACGGGTCGCTTACTTCTGTCCTCGCTGGCACCTGTGTGTCGGTCTGTTGAGTGTGGGAGGAATATATGGCACAGATTATTGAGAAAACCCTGGATGCAGGCGGTTGTTCCCTGCATGTGCTGGAGGCCGGATCCACCTCTGGTAAACCAGTTATTTTGCTGCACGGTAAAAATTTTCAGGCGCAGACCTGGCTGGAACTGGGCACCATGGATGTGCTCGCGGACTTGGGGCTGCGCGTGTTGGCGGTGGATATGCCGGGATACGGCAAAAGTGGCGCCTGTGATCTGTCCTACACGGATGTGCTGGTCTGTTTGTGTGAGACGGAACATGTGGACAAAGCGATTTTCATCGGTCCTTCCATGGGCGGCAAGACGGTTTTGGAGTTTGCCATTGCTCATCCGGAGAAGATAGAAGGATTGGTGCTTATCGGCGCTGTCGGCGTTGCAGAGAACCGGAAATCCCTTTCGCGTATCACTGCACCAGTGTTGGTTTTGTGGGGTGCTGAAGATCAGGTTTCGCCGATCAGCAACAGTGATGTCCTGCTGGCGGAACTGCCTCATGCGCGCCGGGAAATTTACCCAGGTGCCCCGCATCCCTGCTATCTGAAGCAGCCGGAACGGTGGCACGAAAGCCTGAAGGTGTTTGTACAGGATTTGTCTAAATAAGGCGGGACCCACAGTTTCATGGAAAAAACAC
>DAIODL010000127.1:0-6243 GCA_036746815.1 Desulfobulbus sp. | reverse complement strand
GGCCATTCGTTCCTTTAAGGAAGGATTGCGCGATGTAGAAGAGACTGGCGACGACCTGAAAAAGAGCGTTCCCCTGGTCAAGGAAATCACCGAAGCCAAAGAAACTCTGGATAAGGTGAAAAATTTTCCGCAGTCGCTTCTGAAATAATTTGCTGTAATTTTCTCCGGTTTTCCTGTTCAATTTTTTTATAGTGTGCTGGATGTCCGGCAAGTCAGGTGTCGCGTGATGTTTAATGTATGAAGTGTAGTAAAAGCAAAATTTTTTATCTGCACCTTCATGCTGACACCGTTATTTCCGTTTTTACATGATCCTTTCAAATCTCTATCCTTCCCGACAAACCCGAGTCTTTTGGTCGTCTTTTCTTCATTTCTCATGACCTGATTTCTATGGAAATTTTTATTTACGGAACCTCTGAGATTGCCTTCCTTCTCTGCTCCCGCTTACACCAGGACCACAATATTACCCTGCTCTGTGATGCGCCTCCTGAGGACCGTTTTAATAATTTTGATATCAGTATCGTGCAGGGAAGTGGCGGTGACATCGAACTGCTGGAGGAAATTGACGGGAAAAAGGCGGAGCTGTTCATCGCCTGCAGCACGCTGGATGAGGCGAATGTGGTTGCCTGCTGGACCATCAAGAAACTGGGCGATATTGAAACCATCTGTTTTCTTTCCAAGGCGGATTTGAACCGCAATTTCGCCGTTCAAGCACAGAAGAACTATCGCACCCGTTTTGATATTGATTCCGTCATATGGCCAGAACAGCTTCTGGTGCAGGATATTTACCGTATTATCCTGGTGCCGCAGGCGCTGGATGTGGAATATCTGGCTGAAGGGCAGGCCAAGCTCTTTGAATACAAAATACCTGCGGATTATCCCCTGGCCGGCAAAAAAATTATGGATTGCGGATTGCCGGATGATGTGCTCATTCCTGGAATCATGAGGCGGGGAGAGCTGTTTATTCCCCATGGTCAGACGGTCATTGAAGCTGATGATAAGGTCTTCTTCATGGGCAAGACCTCCGGTATTGACGCGGTGGCCGCCAATTTTTTCCAGAGTAAAAATAGAGTGCGGCAGGTGGCCATTATCGGCGGCGGCAGTGTTGGCTTCATGCTGGCGCAGCGGCTTGAGGATTTGCATATCAAGGTTAAACTTGTGGAAAAAAATTTCGACCGGTGCGAATTTCTGGCCAAATCACTTTCCTCCACCCTGGTACTTGAGGGAGACGGTACGGATTTTGACCTGCTTGAAAGTGAAGAAATCGCCGATGCTGATGTCTGTATCTGTATTACCAATAACGATGAAAAGAATCTGCTCTGCTCTCTCCTGGTCAAACAGATGGGAGCGGAACGGGTCATCACCCGCGCGGAAACCATGCAGAATTACCGGCTCTTTGAGCATGTGGGTATTGATGTGGTGGTGTCACCCAAGGCATCGGCCCTGACCGAGGTGCTCAACCGCGTGCAGGCACGGCATGTCAATGTTGTGGCTCTGCTGGGCGGTGACAAAGCGGAGCTGCTGCGACTTACCCTGCCCAAGGCATTTGAACGCGTCACAATCGCTGAGCTGGGGCTCCCTGTGCGCGCGGTTGTGGGAATGATTATGCGGGGACACCGGCTCCTTATTCCCCAGGGAAAGACCGAACTTCTGGCAGGTGATAAGCTTGAGATTTTCACCATGAAGGAAAATTCAGAAAAGATCAAAGATTTCTTTCTTGCCTGATTCGTATGAACCTGCCTCGTATTGCCTCCGCGCTGAGCATCATCCTTTTTGCCTATGGGGTGGTTTTGTTGCTGCCCGCCTTGTTCGCTGTGGTTGACGGCGAATATTTTGAATCGCTTTCCTTTGTGTTTGCGGCATTGATCAGCGCGGTCGCCGGCTTTTCCTGCTGGTATTACGGCCGAGGCGAAAGAAATTTCAATCAGATGAAACGCACCGAGGGGCTCTTCATCGTCACCCTGACCTGGGCTGTTGCCTCAGTGGTGGGCGGGCTGCCCTATCTGTTTTTCAACCTTTCCCCGGTGGATGCGCTTTTTGAGTCGGCTTCAGGTCTGACCACTACCGGCGCAACTATTCTCACTGATTTTTCCAAATATCCGCGGGCCTTTTTTTTCTGGCGTGGGTTGACGCAATGGCTGGGCGGTCTGGGTATTATCGTGCTCTTTGTTGCGGTATTGCCGCAGTTTGGCGTGGCTGGGCGTAAAATCTTTTTTGCAGAAGCCCCGGGACCAACCGAAGAGAAGATGACTCCCCGTATCGCCCACACGGCCAAGGCGCTCTGGCAGGTGTATATTCTGCTCACAGTCCTTGAAGTGCTGGCCCTGATGTGGGCGGGCATGCCTTTTTATGACGCCCTGTGCAACTCGTTTGCCACGCTTGCGGCCGGCGGTTTTTCGCCGCACCCGCTTTCCATCTATGGCTATCACAACAACACCATCACCTGGATTGTGACGGGGTTCATGTTTCTGGCGGGAGCCAACTTCGCCATCCAGTATCAGCTGTTTGTGCGGGCCCGCACGCGCATGCTTATGCGTAGTGAGGAACTGCGTCTTTATGCCACTATTGTGATTGCCAGTACGTTTGTGCTTTCTCTCTTTCTCCTGGGGGACAAGTACAACTCCGTCAGTGATGCCGTGCGCGACGCGGCTTTTCAGGTCATCTCCATTCTCACCACCACCGGCTTTTCATCCACCGATTTTGCGCTCTGGGTAGTTCCTGCCCAGGCGGTGCTGCTGGCGCTGATGTGTATTGGCGGCTGCGCGGGCTCTGCGGGCGGCGGGGTGAAGGTGGTGCGGATCCTCTTTGTCGGCCGCTATCTCAAAAGAGCTATCGATCAGGTGGTGCATCCCCGCGCCGTGCTGCCCATCAAACTCGACCAGACACCGGTTGCCGATGATATCCGCCGGCAGATGCTGGGATTTCTCTTTTTCTACCTGCTGCTTACGCTGGTTTCAGGTATCGTCTGCAGTATCATTGAGGGGAATTTTTCCCTGGGCTTTGTCGGTACCCTGGCGACGATTGGCAATATCGGCCCTGGTTTTGGGGATATTGGCCCCATGGGCACCTTTGGCAACCTGAACTGGCTGACCAAACTGATTTTCACGGTGGATATGATTGCCGGGCGTCTGGAACTGGTTCCGGTGCTGGCCATGCTGACCCCGGATTTCTGGAATATTTCCCTGAACACAAACAGGTAACCCCGGCCTGTGCCTGGCCCTGCGCACACTGAGGGATGATCTCCGGCACCGGGAGAGGCGAGGGGGCTGTTTTTCACTAAAACAGCATATTTCATTGCATGTGGGTAGAGAGCATATTTTTTTGTTTTTCAGCGACGTTTGCAGCAATAAAAGTTGCTCATTTTATCCCATGTTGCGTGTCTTCATGGGAAAAATTCCATACGCCATTTGTGGCACACGCCGTTTCCTTTATTTTATCTTTTCCTCAAGACGGCAACACTCCGTACCATTCCTTGGGCGCAGGGGGGCTTTGCCCTTGACAACCACCTGTCTTTTCAGTAAATGCTTTTCCTCACAATCACTGTCATATTCGTGCCTAAGATCCGCGAACTGTGACTTCTTTTTTGTTCGTTTTTTGTTCCGGGCGCCTCGTCTGAGGAGCGTCAATCTTGCAGGAGTTGTCCATGTGCCGATTAGCCTTAAAAAGCGCGGATACACCATTCTCCCCCTATGAGATTCTGCAGGCCATGGAGGCCATGCAGGAGGGATACGACGGAAGCGGGCTTGGCCTGCTGCTTCGGGGAGTGGAGTTCGAAGAGTTCAAACTCAAACCCAACCATGTGATTCTCTCGGGTATTGCTCACACGGAAGCTGCCTTTCACCGGCTGACGGACTGGATGGGCAATCAGGGCTTTCAGATCAAATATGCCCATGAGTTCAACCGCCTGCCGCAGTTGATCGAGTCCAAGGACCGGTTCAACTACATGGTGCGGGCTTATCGTATGCCCGAAGCCTGGTCGAGCCTGAATCAGGACGAAATTGACGATAAACTGCTGCAGGTGCGGCTGGCCATCCGTCGTGATGGTGACGCGCATGGCGGCGATGTCACCATTTTTTCCCTGTACCGTGATTCGGTCATGATCAAGGAAGTGGGCTGGCCCCTGGAAGTGGGCGATGCCCTGGGGTTGAACGACGGCCGTATCAAGGCCCGGGTGGTCATGGCCCAGGGACGCCAGAACACCAACTACGGCATCAACCTCTATGCCTGTCATCCTTTCTTCATTCAGGGCATCGGTTCCATGACCAACGGTGAGAACACCGCCTTCGTGCCGATCAAGGAATGGCTGCTGGGGAAAAATATTCCCGGGTACATGGGGTATTTCAGTGACTCGGAAACCTTCACCCACATCCTGCATTATGTGACCAGGAAATTGAAGTTGCCGCTGCAGATGTACAAGCACGTGATCACGCCGCTCAAGACCGAAGAACTGGACGTGCATCCCAATGGCGATTTCCTGAAAGGGCTGCGCACCGCCTGCCGCCGTTTGATTATTGACGGGCCTAACGCGGTGGTTGCCTCTCTTCCCGATGAAACCTGCATGCTGGTCATGGATCAGAAGAAAATGCGTCCCGCCACGGTGGGCGGCCGGCCCGGTGCCTGGGCCATTGCCTCTGAAATGTGCGGCGTCGACGCCATGGTTCCGGACCGCGATCCTGCCAATGACTTTCAGCCCATGCGGGAACACACCGTTATTATTCCACCTGAACGTAAGGAACTTATCGTATGGTCTCAGTTCGATCAGTGTACACTACCCCAAGCAGCCTAAGCTATCACGACCTGCCCTGGATCATTGAGCACCGGGAGGATCGCTGCACTCTGTGCGGGCGGTGTACCTCCGTGTGTCCGGTGGGGGCCATTTCGCTGTCGCATTTCCGTCAGCGCGTGCCCAAACTGGATGTGCAACAGAAGAAACGGGGCAATGAATACCGTCATTTCACCGGCATCCGCCAGAGTACGGACATTGCCAAACGGTGCATCGGCTGCGGCATGTGCGCCTCGGTCTGCCCCAATGAGGCCATCGGGCCGCATCTGAATGACAATGAGCACCGCGCCGTTTTTCTGCGCAATCAGCATGGTGACGCCTTCAAACGCGGCGGCCGTCGCAATGCGCCGGGCAAGACCGTGCTCGACCGCATTTCCTTTGACCGCATTTCCATGCTCACCGATCCGGCTTTGGATGCGGGACGTCACGAGTTCAACATCAATACCATTCTCGGCCGAGTGCTGGAACCGGAGGAATATCTGCGCCGCAAGCTGTCCGGAGAGTGGATTCCGCCAACCCGCGAGATTTTCCCGTTTGTCATCGGCTCCATGTCCTTTGGTGCGCTGTCGCCCAATATGTGGCTGGGACTGCTGCAGGGCGTGGCCTACTGCAACGAGGTGCTGGGTATTCCCGTGGTTATGGCCACGGGTGAGGGCGGCTGTCCGCCCTGGGTACTCAGAAGTCCTTTTCTGAAATACATCATCCTGCAGATCGCCTCCGGGTACTTCGGCTGGGATGAGATTATCCGTGCCATCCCGGAGATGCAGTGCGATCCGGCCGCCATTGAAATCAAGTACGGCCAGGGCGCCAAGCCCGGTGACGGCGGTCTCTTGATGTGGTTCAAGGTCAGCAAGCTGATTGCCCGGCTGCGCGGCGTGCCCGCCGGTGTTGATCTGCCTTCGCCGCCGGTGCATCAGACGCTTTACTCCATTGAGGAGAGCGTCATGAAGATGATCCAGACCATGTCCATGGCCTTTGGCTTCCGGGTGCCGGTGTACCCCAAAATTTCCGGCTCCACCTCGGCCAAGGCCGTGCTCAACAATCTGGTGCGGAATCCCTATGCCGGCGGTCTCCTGATCGACGGTATCGACGGCGGCACCGGCGCGGCCTACAATGTCAGCATGGACGCCACCGGTCACCCGATTGCCTCCAACCTGCGCGAGTGCTACCTGGAACTGGTGCGGCAGGGGCGTCAGAACGAGATTCCGCTGTTCGCCGCCGGTGGTATCGGCAAGAACGGCAACGTCACCCAGAACGGCATGGCCCTGATTATGCTGGGCGCTTCCGGCGTGCATATCGGCAAGTATATCATGCAGTCCTGCGCCGGTTGCCTGGGCAACGAGCACGGCCGCTGCAACGTCTGTAATGTTGGCCTGTGCCCCAAGGGTATCACCAGCCAGAATCCGAAACTGTATCGCCGCCTTGATCCTGATGACGTGGCCCAGCGCGTGGCCGATGTGTTT
>DAIODL010000126.1:0-6284 GCA_036746815.1 Desulfobulbus sp. | reverse complement strand
AAGGACAACTGCGGCAAATGTGAATATATCCAGGTCTGCGGTGGCTGCCGTGCCCGCGCCTATGCGGTCAGCGGCGACTACCTGGCCGGTGAGCCTTTCTGCACCTATCAACCCCGGCGATGAATCCTGCGCCCGGTCTTCCCTCAACACATACTGGTCCTGTTGCGGCCACATTCGTGATAATTCAGCCATGAACGATATCTTTCTGCAAGCTTGTCGAGGCGAACGCGCTGCCCATGTCCCCATCTGGTTCATGCGGCAGGCGGGCCGTTACCTGCCCGAATACCAGCGGGTACGCAGCAACCACAGCTTTCTGAAACTGTGCAAGACCCCGGAGTTGGCCGCCAGGGTGACCCTTCAGCCGGTGGACCGTTTTGGTTTTGACGCGGCTATCCTTTTTTCCGATATTCTCATCCCCATGGAAGCCATGGGGATGGATCTGGCCTTTCATGAAAAAAAAGGCCCTGTCTTCGCCAACCCGATCCGCAGCCAGGAGGCGGTGGACGCCCTGCTGGTGCCGGATCCTGAAGAAACCATGCCTTTTGTACTGGACACCATCAAACTTCTGCGTACAACGCTCAAGGTGCCGTTGATCGGCTTTGCCGGTGCGCCGTTTACCCTGGCCACCTACCTGATCGAGGGAGGCAGTTCCAAAACCTTCCTCAACACCAAGAAAATGATGTACCAGGAGCCCAGGCTCTACCACAATCTGCTGGCCAAAATCACCGCCTGCACCAGTAGTTACCTGCAGGCCCAGGCCAGGGCCGGCGCCCAGGCGCTGCAGCTTTTCGACTCCTGGGCGGGCGTGCTTGCCCCCTGCGATTACCAGGAATACGCCCTGCCCTATGTGCGCTCCATCATCTCGGATCTGCGCAGTATGACCGACATCCCCATCATTTATTTTGCCAACAACGGGGCCACGCTCACCCGCCTGACCACCACCGTGGGTGCCGACGTGTTGGGATTTGACTGGCGTCTACCCCTGGGCGACTGCATCGCCCGGGCCGGTAATCACGCGGTGCAGGGCAATCTGGACCCCATGGCTTTGTTTCTGCCCCGCGAGCGGCTGGAAGAACGCATCAAACGTATGCTTATCGATGCGCAGGAGGCCGCAGGCTATATCTTTAACCTGGGCCACGGCATTCTTCCGGAAACGCCGCCCGAACAGGTACAGATCGCAGTCGATGCGGTGCATCGTTTCAGCGCGGTGTAATAACGTTCATCATGGAAAGCCCTGTCCCTTCACTGGTCGAATGTATCGATCTCATGGATCAATACGGGATGCTGATTAACATCCGCCACCACTGCCTGGTGGTGGCGCGGGTGGCCAATAAAATTCTTACCGGGCTGACCCTTTTCGCGCCGGATCATGCCCAGCCTGACCGTCAGCTGGTGATAAGTGCCGCCCTGCTCCACGATATCGCCAAGACTCCCTGCCTGGAAGGCAAATGCAACCATGCCGAGGTGGGCGGTGCAATCTGCCGAGAACACGGATACCGGCATATTGCTTCCATTGTGGAACAGCATGTGATCCTCCATAATTTTGACAGCGAGCGTTATGCGGATGGTCATTTCAACGCTGAGGATATTATTTTTTACGCGGACAAACGGGTACGGCATGACAAGGTAGTCAGCCTTGATGAACGTATGGATTACATCATGGAACGCTACGGCAAAGGCGATCCGACGCGGGAAGCACGCATCCGCAAATATTTTGACCAGGCCGTGGATATGGAACACTCGCTTTGCAGCTGGCTGCCCTACACCGCTGAAGAACTGGGGCTCTTCTAATTTTTTTGGAGGCATCTGCCATGCACACTTCCTCCTTTGACTGGGTGGAGCACTATCCGGCCGCGGTCAGTGTCTGCGACACGGAAGGCACCATCGTGGCCATGAACCGGCTTTCCCGAGAGATGTTCGCCAAATCAGGCGGCGTGGCCCTCATCGGCACCAGTCTCTTCGCCTGCCATGGCGAGGCGGCCAACGCCATTATCCGCCGGCTGCTGGCTGAGCAGACAGGCAACACGTACATCACCGAAAAAAAGGGGCAGCGGAAATTCGTGCATCAAACACCCTGGTACAATCAGGGAAAATTCGCAGGCCTTGTGGAAACCGTCTTCCCCATTCCCACAGACATTCCCGTCAAAAAGCGGGACTGATCACACCTGCGCCCGCATTATTCCCCCGGCTTGACATCAGTCCGGGGCCGGCTATACTCAAACACAAATTTGTCAATATTACTGCGCACGGGTTGAGAACAGCCCGGCCTGACAGGACCTCCATCTTTTGTCGCTTCGCGCGTGACAAGCATGTCCCACTGGTGAACACCACGCGCGACCATTCCCGCAAGGCTGCCCTCCCCAACCGGGCGGGCCAGCCCTGTGGTCACCAAGAATGCAGTATCATGCAGAGGAAATACGTATGCAGATTACCTTTCACGGAGCTGCCCAGAATGTCACCGGCTCCTGCCACATGGTGGAATGCGCGGGCAAACGAATTCTCATCGACTGCGGCCTGTATCAGGGCGGCCGGGAACTGAACGAGGAAAACCGCAATGACCTCGGGTTCGACCCCACCGCCATTGATTATCTGCTGCTGACCCATGCGCACCTGGATCACTGCGGCCGCCTGCCGCTCCTCTACAAGCAGGGGTTCCGCGGCACGGTGCTCACCACCTCCGCCACGCGGGAACTGGCCAGGCTCGTCATGCTCGACTCCGCCCGGATACAGGAGGAGGATGCCAAATACGCCAATTACAAAGCCCGTAAAAGACGGGAGCTCGACGCACAGATAAAACCGCTCTACGATACGCTGGACGCGCTCAACTGTCTGAACTGCTTTGTCGACATCATGGAATTTGGCAAGACGCACGATATCTGCCCCGGTGTCCGCGCCACCTTTTATGACGCCGGCCACATTCTGGGTTCAGCCAGTATTCTGCTGGAACTGTCGGAAAACGGGAAACAGCGGCGGGTGCTCTTTTCCGGCGATCTGGGCTACAGCGGCCGCGCCATCCTGCCGGATCCGGCAACGCCTCCGCAGGTGGATATTGTGGTCATGGAAACCACTTATGGCGACCGGCTGCACAAACAGCTCAAGCCCTCTGTTGATGAGTTGTATCAGGCCATCAACACCACCCTGGCACGCGGCGGCAATGTGCTCATTCCCAGTTTCGCACTGGAACGCAGCCAGGAAATCCTCTATTATCTGCGCGAAGGCATTGAGCAGCATCAGCTGCCCGGCCGGCTGCCCGTGTATCTGGATTCGCCCATGGCCATCTCCGCCACCCAGATTTTCCGGCAGCACAAGGAATGTTTTGACGCGAAAACCTGGGCCGTGGTAGCCGAAGGCCGGGATCCCTTTAATTTTCCCGGACTGCAGACCACCCGGGACACCGCCGAATCCATGGCGCTGAAAAATGTGGATGCCTCCGTGATCATCGCCGGTTCCGGCATGTGTACCGGCGGCCGTATCCGCCATCACCTGCGGCACAATCTGTGGCGGCCGGAAGCATCGGTGGTCTTTGTCGGCTACGCGGGCGCGGGAACGCTGGCCCGGTTGATCATCGACGGGCTGGACAAAGTCAAGGTGCAGAACGAGATTATTGATGTGAAAGCGCAGATCTACACCATCGGCGGTTTTTCGGCCCATGCCGATCAGCAGGAATTGCTCGCCTGGCACGCCAAGACCGGCACGCCGGAAATCACCTTTCTGGTGCACGGCGAGCCTGACTCCATGCAGGCCTTTGCAACACATCTCACTGGCACCAGGGTGGAGATGCCCACCCTGCATCAGAGTTTCACCATCTAAAAAAAACGCCGGAGGGGTCATACCCTCCGGCGGTATTCCATGCCCGAAAATCTACTTTTTTCTTTACGTTAAAATCCCTTACGGCTGGGACGGCGTGGTTGTCCCGGATGAGGCAGGCTTCTGCTGGTCAGGCGTAGAGGGCTGCGCGGATTGCTCATGTACACCAGACTTTGTTTCAGCACGCTGTGTGGTCGCATGCCGGGGGGCTGGAGCGTCCGGTGCGGTGGCCTCATGCACGGCGGATTTCCCCTTGTCCCACAACTCCTCTGACGTTGATCTTGTGGCATGCCAGGCCTTTTCTGTGCCCCCTTCTACCGCATGATACATTTTGACCGTGCCTTTTTTGGTCGCATGCCAGGCCTTTTCCGATCCGCTGGTCACACCTTCCCACAGATTGGTCGCCGTTCGCTGCGCGGCTGAACCTACTGCGCTGGAGGCATCCATCACCTTCTCCCCGGCATTCTGCCAGGGATTCTGCGTCTGCGCGGCCGGGTCCTGCAACTTGGCTGTTCCCTGCTGCGCAGCCGGTGCTGCTTCTCTCTGCACAGGTGTCTGTTCCGTCGCCAAAGCGTTCATCGGAGCGCTGCCTACCGCCAGCGGCATACCCAGTAAACACGTCCACAGCAGAGCTGTCATTGCCGTTCTTCTGGTTTCCTGCATAGTTTCCTCCAACCGTCTTATTGCGTTGCCCAAAGCATACGTAATTAAGAAACTTAATCATCTTGCAAAATTGACCATTCCAGCCTATTTTTTAAACGGCTGGCGCCAAAGGAAAAGAACCACCTCAAAGCGTGGTACCGTATCCTCAGAAAGATAAATATACCTTCAGCCCTTCCTGCTTTACACTAAAAAAAGCCTATGCGAATTTCTGCCGTTTTTCCTCTGTCCTTTTTTGTGCTGTTGAGCCTCCTGCCACCTGGAGCCCTTGCCGTTCCGGCAAATGACACAGTTCCTGCCCAGTGGACCATGCAGTCCGCCGTGCACTATGCCCTGCGTCACAACCCGGATGTGCAGGCCGCGCGGGAGCGCATGCGTGCCGCCGAGGCGGATCTCAAGGCCGCTCAATCGGCCTTCTACCCACAGCTGAGCGTGAGCGCCGGTTACAACCGCACCAACAACCCCATGTATTCGTTTGGCAATATTCTGAACGAAGGCATGTTCAACAACTCCCTGGACTTCAACAACCCCGGCACCACAGATGATCTGCAGGCCGCGGGCACGGTGCAGTACCGCATTTATAACGGCGGCCGCGATCAGGCCAATGTGCGCGCCGCGGACAGCATCGGAGAGGCCCGCGTGCAGGAAAACGTCGCGGTGCGCACCCAGCTGGAGTTCAATGTTGTGCGCGCCTTCTGCAGCATCCGCGAGGCCGGTGATGTGGTGAACGCACGGCAGAAAGCCCTGCAGGCCATTTCCGCATCCCTTGCCGTGGCCAGAGCCCGTTTCAACGAGGGCAGCCTGCTCAAGGAGGAGGTGCTCAATCTGGAGGTGCAGCAGTCCCGGGCCGAGGAACAGTTGATTCAGGCACAGCACAGCAGCAGCCTGGCCCGGCGGGGTTTCATGCGACTTCTGGGGCTGGAGGGCGGCAACGTCACCCTGGCGGCTGCGAACACACCATCTCCGGTCATTCCGGCAACGACTGTCAGCACCGAGCGGCCCGAACTGAGGGCTATGGCCGCGCAGATCAAGGCGCTGGAAGCCAAGGTACGCGCCGCCAGGGCCGGAAATTATCCCACAGCCGATGTGTTTGGCTCAGTGCAGAATGACCAGGGCACCTTTATGGATGAAGGCTCCGGCAACTCCTGGTCCGCCGGGGTAAAACTGAATTACAACCTCTACGACGGCGGCCGCACCAGCGCTCAGGTGGCGAACGCTGAGGCCCAGCTGCGCGAGGCCAAGGAAAAACTGCACTCCCTCAAACTGGCCTACAACCTGGAAATGGAAAAGGCGACACTCGCCCTGCACCAGGCGGATGAACAGCTCAAGGTTGCGAACAAGATGGTGGCCTCGGCCACGGAAAGCGCCCGCCTGTCGCGGCTGCGCTTCAAGGAGGGCACCGTGCTCTCCTCGGAACTGATTGAAACCGAAAAACGGCTCACCGACGCCCGTCTCAGCAACAGCCTTGCCATTGCGGCCCGCGTTGTTGCCATTGCCGATCTGCGCCGCTGCGCCGGCCTGCCTCAATTTACGGAAGGGAAATAATCATGGCTACTCGTGCTTCTTTGATAAAACTTGTCTGCGGACTGCTGGCCGCGGTTTTTTCCTGCGGGACTGCCCTGGCCGCCGATCAAGGTGCGCAGGTCTCGGTGACCACGGCTGCGGCGCAGGTCCAGAATATCCCCTCCCAGATTGAGGCGACCGGTACCATCCAGGCTGCGGAACACGCGGTTCTGGCGGCCAAGGTCGCGGGTGTGGTCAGCAAGGTGTCGGTCACGCTCGGCTCCACCGTGCAGCGCGGCGATGTACTCGTCACT
>DAIODL010000125.1:0-6359 GCA_036746815.1 Desulfobulbus sp. | reverse complement strand
GGGTGGCAGGTATATGTGTTGTCCGATTTTATCCCGGCTGAAACCATGGTACTGCTTACGCTGTTAAGTATTATCGGTATCGGCGGGCTGAGTATTTTGAGTTTTCTCCTCTATTGGCAGCATCAGCGGCAGGCATGGGAACGGCAGCGGCATATTGAGGACAATCGCAAGATGCTTGAAGATACCAACGAAAAGTTGGAAAATCGTGTGGCTGAACGAACTTCAGCCTTGACCGAGAGTAACCTGCACCTGCGTCAGGAGATCCAGGAGCGGCGCAAGACCGAGGAAGAATTGCGCAAGACCCGGCGTGAACTGATTCATGCCGCCAAGCTCGCCGCTCTTGGGCAGATGAGTACGGTTATCACCCATGAACTCAACCAGCCTCTGGCCGCCATCCGTACCTATACAGACAATGCGGAGCAGCTCCTGGCTAAGGATCGCTCGCAGGATGTGGCCTGGAATCTCACGCAGATCAAGGAGCTGACCGAGCGTATGGGCCAGCTGGCCATGCAACTGAAGGGTTTTGCCCGGAAAAGTAGCGGCCGGCTGGATGTGGTGCCGCTGCATGGGGTGCTGGACGGCGTTATGGAGGTGATGGGGCCGATTATTACCAAATCAGGGGCTCAGTTGACGATCACCATGGCCCCTGAACTGGAAGGTGTTCGCGCCAACGCGGTGTTGCTGCAGCAGGTACTGGTGAATCTGGTTTCCAACAGTCTGCAGGCAATTGCCGACCAGGAGGAAAAGCGGGTGGAGATCACCGTGACCCGGTCTGGCGATCAGGTGCTGCTGCGGGTGCAGGATAACGGCCCGGGCATTGATCCCGCATTAACCCGGCGCATTTTCGAACCCTTTTATACCACCAAAGACCCGGGCAAGGGGTTGGGGCTTGGCTTGACCATCTCCGCGCGTATCATGGAGGACATGGGCGGCCGTATTCGTGTGGTGCAGACAGGTAGTGGTGCCTGCTTTGAATTAAGGCTTAATACTCAGAATCATTCCACGGACACAGCATGAAACCTCTGCATAATGTGTTATTCATTGATGACGAGATGCATATCCGTCAGGCCAATCGTCAAAGTCTGGAACTTGCGGATCTTGTGGTTACCTGTCTTGAATCCGCTGAAGAAGCCCTGGATTTTATTCCCGATAACTGGCCAGGGGTGGTGGTGTGTGACATCCGTCTGCCCGGCATAAGTGGTCTTGATCTGCTGCAGCGGTTGCAGCGAACCGACAGTGATCTCCCGGTTATCCTCATCACCGGACATGGGGATGTGTCCACCGCAGTGCAGGCCATGCGTAATGGAGCCTATGATTTTCTGGAAAAACCGTATTCTTCTGAACGGTTGATCAATACGGTGGGCAAGGCTCTGGACAAGCGCATGCTTGCTTTGGAAAACCGGGCGCTGCGTACGGAACTTGAAGCGTTCAGCGCGCTGGGGCCGCGTTTCATCGGTGTTACCCCGGCTACGCAGCAACTGCGGGCGACCATTGGCCAGATTGCCGATACCGATGCCGACGTACTGCTCGTCGGTGAGACCGGAACCGGTAAGGAACTGGTGGCGCGCCTGCTGCATGAGCACAGTCAGCGGCGGAACCAGAATTTTGTTGCCATCAATTGTGGCGCTGTGGGGGAACACATGATCGAAAGTGAACTCTTCGGGCATGAGGCCGGAGCGTTCACTGATGCCCGTTCCACCAGAATCGGGAAATTTGAGCATGCCGATGGCGGAACCCTGCTGCTGGATGAAATTGAAAGCATGCCTATGCAGGTGCAGGTACATCTCCTGCGAGTATTGCAGGAGCGATGCGTGGAGCGGATGGGCTCGAACAAGATCATTCCCCTGAACCTGCGCGTGGTGGCTGCGGCCAAGGTTGATCTTAAGGAGGCGGTGGCCAAGGGCATATTCCGCGAGGATCTTTATTACCGGCTGAATGTGGTCTGCCTGCATATCCCGCCGCTGAGGGAGCGCCGTCCGGATATCCCTTTGTTGTTTCATCATTACCTGCTGGTTGCCAGCCACCGCTACCAGAAGGAAGTGCCCATGCCCAAGCAGGCGCAGGTTAATCTGCTCATGGCCTATGACTGGCCGGGGAATGTGCGGGAACTGCGCAATCTGGCCGAGCGTTACGCTCTTCTGGGCGCGCAGTTCAACTGGTCGCTGGCACGTATGATGTCAGACGGCGGCGCGCAGCAGATCAGCAGTCTTCCGGAACAGGTCGACGCCTTTGAACGGGCCATTCTTGAGCAGGCCCTGGCGGGGAATAACGGTCGTATCCGTGATGTTATGGAAGCCTTGGCGATTCCCCGGAAAACCCTGTACGACAAACTGCGGAAGTTCGGGCTGGATAAAAACGATTTTAAATAATCGCCCTTCGGGCAGGGCTTTGAATCAGTTTGGCCGTCAATGCCCCCCTTTTCTTCAGGCACACTCCTGCTCCAGTCAAGACAGAACGGTGTGTGTCGTTTTCCCGCTTTTTATTTTTGGAAATGGGTGGATATCCACCCATTATTTCTTCTGTTCACATTTTCCACATATAAAAATATTTGTCATTCTATAAAGTTATCTATCTTTCATTTTAATGTTTTCTGGATCCATTCTTGCTTTATTTTCATGTGGCAGGACAAAGGTGTCCTTTGCCACATGCTGCGGTCCGATGACCTGCGGTAACTATTTCAAAACATGGAAGAAGGAGGGGGTATGTTGACAAAACGAGTACATGCTTTGTTAGGCGCACTGCTGGTCATGGCTTTTGTGACCAGTTCTGCTGTGGCTGGTCCAATTGTGATCAAGTTTTCCCATGTTGTGGCGGAAGATACGCCCAAGGGGTTGGCAGCTAATAAATTTCGTGACCTGGTCAAGGAAAAGATGGCTGGCAAGGTTGTGGTTGAGGTGTATCCCAACTCACAGCTTTTTGATGATGACAAGGTGCTGGAAGCCATGATTCTTGGTGATGTGCAGATGGCTGCCCCCGCACTCTCCAAATTTCAGCGCTATACCGATTCCCTGCAGTTGTTTGATCTGCCCTTTTTGTTCAAGGATATGGCGGCAGTGGACCGCTTTCAGAAGAGCAAAGTCGGCCAGAAACTGCTCAATTCCATGGATAAGAAGGGATTCATCGGGCTCGGATACATCCACAATGGCCTGAAGCAGTTGTCCGCTGATAAACCGTTGAAGGTTCCTGCTGATGCTGCGGGATTGAAATTCCGTATCATGTCTTCAGACGTTCTGACCGCCCAGTTTGAGGCATTGAAGGCCTTGCCTCTGAAGAAACCGTTCTCTGAGGTGTTCATTATGCTGCAGACCCGGGCCATTGATGGCCAGGAGAACACCTGGTCCAATATTTTCTCGCAAAAATATTTTGAGGTGCAGCCCTATATTACCGAATCCAACCATGGCCTGCTTGACTACATGGTGGTTACCACCGCTGAATTCTGGAACGGTCTGCCCAATGATATCCGCGCCCAGTTGAAGCAGTTGCTGGACGAAGCAGTTGCCTATGGCAATAAAATTGCTCTGGAAAAAGACAAGCAGGATAAACAGAAGGTTATCGAATCCAAGCGGAGCCAGATTATTGAGCTGACCCCCGCAGAGCGTGCCCAGTGGGTTGAAGTCATGCGGCCTGTGTGGAAGAAGTTTGAAGGAAAAATCGGTAAAGATCTGATCGATGCCGCCTACGATTCCAATCAGGAGAAGTAATCAAACAGACAAACCGAATAACAAAAGGCAGCCTTGATGGCTGCCTTTTGTCGTTCAATGCATACAGGAAACATTCATGTTTTTACGAGTGATTGATAGAATTGAGGAGGCCATTATTGCCTTCCTGCTGGTCACCTTTACCGGCCTGATGGTACTGGAGGTGGTCATGCGTTATATATTCAAAAGTGGTTTTCTCTGGAATCAGGAATTGACACTGAATCTGTCTGCCTGGTTCGTGCTCTTTGGTGTTTCGTATGGCCTAAAAAAGGGTTCCCATATCTGTGTGGATGCTTTTGTCCGACTCTTCCCGCAGGGTGGGCAGCGTGTGTTGACTGTCATTGCCAGCCTGTTATCCCTCATCTATTGCGGCCTTGTTCTGTATGGGGGATGGGTGTATCTGGGCAAGATGAAACGCGTGGGCACGTATTTACATGATCTGCCCGTACCTGTCTGGGTCTCCTTTTCTATCATGATTCCTGCTTTTGTTTTCCTGACTATTCGAATCATTCTTCTTTTGGTCAATGTTATCAGAGGAAAAGAGGATGTGTTCCGGCACGCAGATGAGGCTCAGGACTCTATGGAAATTGTGGAAGAGCTGAAAAGCGAGGAGGGCAGGATATGACTATTGCGGTTCTTTTCGGCCTTCTGTTTTTCTGCATGCTCATAGGCATGCCTATCGCCTTTTCTCTGGGACTTTCGAGCATTGTCACCGTGCTTTTTTTCTCCAACGATTCGCTGGCTTCGTTGGCGCTTTCGTTATATTCCTCCATGTCAACGCACGATACGCTGCTTGCCATTCCCTATTTTATTCTGGCGTCGGCCTTCCTGTCGACCGGCGGCGTAGCCAAACGTATTATCCGCTTTGCATTGAGTCTGGTAGGGCATGTACGGGGTGGCTTGGCCATGGGATCAGTCCTGGCCTGTATGATTTTTGCGGCGGTTTCCGGTTCTTCTCCGGCCACGGTTGCAGCCATCGGTTCCATTGTTATCGCGGGCATGGTGCGGGCAGGGTACCCTGAGAGTTTCGGAGCCGGCGTCATCACCACGGCAGGAACACTGGGTATTCTGATTCCCCCCTCTATCGTCATGCTGGTCTACTCTGCGGCAACAGATGCCTCTGCAGGAGATATGTTTAAGGCTGGATTTATCCCTGGCCTGCTCATGGGCGGCATACTGATGGTGGCTATTTATATTGCAGCCCGGATCAAAAAAATTCCAGCGCAGCCCTGGGCAGGTTTCCGGGAAATTCTGCAGTCGGGCGCCACCGCCATGGGCGGCTTACTCCTGATCATCATTGTACTTGGTTCGATTTATGGCGGCATCGCCAGTCCCACGGAGGCTGCTGCTGTTTCCGCATTGTACTCTTTTCTGGTGGCTATTTTTGGTTATCGGGACATCGGTCCCATGAAGAATGTTCCCTGGCGGAAAGAAGGTGAGAGTATCGGCGCAGCCATTGGCCGGAATGTGGTACAATTGTTTATCGCCATGTTCAAGTGCGTGGCTGATAAAGAGGTAAACAAGGTGGTGCTCGATGCCGCAAAGGTCAGCATCATGCTGCTTTTTATCATTGGCAACGCCATGCTTTTTGCCCATGTGTTGACCACAGAGCGTATCCCCCATCATCTCGCCGAAATGATCACAGGAATGGGACTGACATCCTGGTCCTTTTTGCTGGTGGTGAACCTGCTGCTTTTGATTGCGGGCAATTTTATGGAGCCTTCGGCCATTTTGTTGATCATGGCCCCGATTATTCATCCCATAGCGATGCGGCTGGGTATTAATGAAATCCATCTGGGTATCATCATGGTGGTGAATATGGAAATTGGTATGCTGACACCGCCTGTTGGGTTGAACCTGTTTGTGACGGCGGGTATTACCGGACGCAGCATAGGATGGGTTATTCGCGCATCCTTGCCCTGGCTCATGCTGTTGCTCCTGTTCCTGGGCCTGATCACGTATATTCCACAAATTTCCCTTTTTCTCCCTGAGATGTTGAACCACCTTCAGGGATTCCACTGAGATGGCATGTCTGCATGCTGTCTTTATGATTTGAACTGCTTCCGGGAGGAGCGACATCTATGGTTCCGCGTCCCAATATACAAACGATATTATATGCCTCTGATCTTGGTGCACAGACGCGTCCCGTGTTTCGCATGGCGGTGAGTCTGGCGCGACGTTATGATGCCCGCGTTTTAATGATTCATGTGGTACCGCCTCTGGGGAATACAGCGCAGACTATTTTAGATACGTATCTATCGCCTGAAGATGCCAAAAAGGTGCATCAGGAGGGCTTGCGCAAGTACCTCGAAACGATGAAAGAACGGCTTGAAAAATTCGGTCGTGAAGAACTGGTCGCCTATGACCTGAAGCGGGTACCGGTAACGGATGTTATTGTGGTGAGTGGCAGTTACCCGAGTGAGGAGATTTTGCGTGTCGCTGACAAACACCATGCAGATATCATTGTTATGGGCAAATCGTCGCGTGGTGTCGTTACGGACAATGTTTTGGGCACAACAGCAAGCCGCGTGATACGTGGAAGCCATGTACCCGTGTTTCTGGTACCGAACGCACCCCTTACTGAAAAATAATTTAATCACATAGTTTCACTGCTGTCTCACAAATTTTGAAAGAGTAAAAACTGCCTACATTTAACCTGTT
>DAIODL010000124.1:0-6379 GCA_036746815.1 Desulfobulbus sp. | reverse complement strand
TTCCTACATTGACATGCGGCTTCTTCCGCTCAAATTTTTCCTTCGCCATCTCATGCACCTCGAATCAGGAATATTCGTTATACGCCTTTGATTTTATGAATTATTACTTCGGCGCGTTTTGCGGGAATTGTCGCAAACTCGCTAAAAATCATTGTAAATGTCGCCCTGCCCTGGGTTGCCGATCTGAGGTCCGTTGAATACCCGAATATCTCAGCCAACGGAACTTTTGCATGGACAACCTGCTTGCCCTGTTCGGCCTCAACAGCATTCACCTGCGCACGTTTTTTATTGAGGTCGTTAATGACATCACCCAGATAATCCTCTGGAGTAACAACCTCCAGGTTCATTATGGGCTCCATCAAAACTGGATCAGCAATGCCAACAGCCTTTCTACAGGCCATGGTTGCCGCAATACCAAAGGCCATCTCGGTAGATTTATCTTCATCATACGATCCACCGACCAAGCGAACATGTACATCAAGCAGTGGATAGCCAATCACCGGCCCGGAATCAAGGCTGTCAAAAACGCCTTTTTTAATTGCCTCAACATAGACTGCAGGAATCTGCCGATTATCAACACAGCACTCAAAAGTCTTTCCACTCCCTTGGGCGCCCGGCATAACTTCCAGAACAACATGTCCATACTGCTCTTTGCCGCTACCAAGTGATTCAAACCGGTCTTCGGCCCGAGCAGACTTCGTTATGGCTTCACGGTAGGCGACCTGTGGCTTGCCAACATTCGCCTGAACCTTGAATTCGCGAACAAGGCGATCAACAATAATTTCGAGGTGTAACTCACCCATCCCCGAAATAATCGTCTGCCCGGTTTCATCACTTACAGAGATCCGAAAACTCGGATCCTCCCAAGCAATTTTTTCAAGGCTTTCGTTCAGCAATCCCTCATCCGCTTTGGTCTTGGGTTCAATGGCAATGCCAATGACCGGCTCCGGAAACTCTATAGACTCAAGCAGGATAAAATCGCCACTATCACAAAGCGTGTCGCCAGTACGCGTAAATTTCAAGCCGCAGATAGCACCGATATCACCGGCGCCAATGTGATCGACTTCTTCACGCTTATTGGCGTGCAAACGCAGTAACTTCGAGATCTTCTCTGTTTTCCTTTTGCCCGGGTTGTACAGCTTATCCCCTAATTTCAATTCGCCAGAATACACGCGAACAAAGGATAACCGCCCGACATAAGGATCCGTCTGCAGCTTAAAAACCAAGCCACAAAACTTTTCGCTCCTCTCAGGTTTGCGGATAAGCGGCGCACCGTTCTTATCCGTCCCCTCAACAGGGGGAACATCAACGGGTGAAGGCAGATACCAGTTCACAGCATCCAATAAAGGCTGAACTCCTTTATTTTTGAATGCTGATCCACAAAGTACCGGCACAAGTTTCAATGCGAGCGTTGCCTTACGCAACACCGATCGAATTTCACCGGGAGCGATCTCTTGATCGTTTAAAAATTTTTCCATGACGCTTTCATCGAAGTCGGCCAACTTCTCGATCAGCGTCATTCTCGCGGCCGAAGATTCTTCTGCAAGTGCATCCGGTATGGGTTGTTCCTGAACAGTCAGACCAAGCGATTCCTCATCGAAGGTCAACATCTTCTGTTCAACAATATCTATAACCCCATCAAACTGGTCTTCTGCACCAACAGGCAGGGTTACAGCTACCGGCGAAGCTCCTAAACGGCTGGATATCTGTTCGAGGCATCGCTCAAACGAAGCCCCGATCCGGTCCATTTTATTTACAAAAGCAATGCGCGGTATCCGATAATGCTCAGCCTGTCGCCAAACTGTTTCAGACTGCGGTTCAACACCACCTACCGCACAAAAAACCGCAATCACTCCATCCAGCACCCGCAGACAACGCTCAACCTCAACAGTAAAGTCAACATGCCCAGGCGTGTCGATTATGTTGATGCGGCAGTCTTTCCACTTGCATGTGGTGGCTGCGGAGGTAATGGTGATACCCCGCTCTTGCTCTTGTTCCATCCAGTCCATAACAGCTGCGCCGTCATGGACCTCACCGATCTTATGTGAACGACCGGTATAATACAGTATTCGTTCAGTGGTAGTCGTTTTCCCCGCGTCAATATGGGCCATTATGCCGATATTGCGCACCTGCGATAACGCTTCTTCTGCAGCCACTGCCGAGCACCGTTTCTCTCAATCTACTTTTTCAAAGACTCAAGAAAAAGTGACCGATGTTGGTACTCCAACATGGTCACCTTGTCAAGAAAAAATCACCAATCCACAAGCATTACCAGCGGTAATGCGCAAACGCTTTGTTAGCCTCGGCCATTTTATGGGTGTCGTCCTTCTTCTTCACTGCAGCGCCACGACCATTAAAAGCATCAAGCAGTTCAGCAGCAAGCTTCTCGGACATAGTCTGCCCAGAACGGCTTTTGGCAAAACCAATGATCCAGCGGATAGCCAAGGCATTACGACGTTCCGGTCGAACCTCAACCGGAACCTGGTAGGTTGCACCACCAACACGCCGACTCTTTACCTCGACTTTCGGACGAACATTCTCCATCGCCTCTTCAAACACAACCAGAGGTTCCTGATCAGCTACCTTCTCATCAAGAATGTCCATTGCGTTATAGAAAAGCTCACGAGCAACAGTTTTTTTACCAGCATCCATCAAACAATTGGTGAATTTGGCAACAAGCACCGAGTTAAATTTAGGATCTGGCGCAATCGGACGCTTATCCAACATTTTTTTTCGTGGCATAGCTAAAACCTAATTAAACCTGTCTACGTTATTATTTAGGACGTTTTGCCCCGTATTTAGAGCGCCCCTGACGCCGATCATTCACACCCAAGGTATCAAGCGTTCCACGGATGATATGATAGCGAACACCAGGCAGATCTTTCACACGACCACCACGAATCAGCACCACCGAATGCTCTTGCAGATTGTGCCCGATACCGGGAATATAGGAGGTAACCTCAATCCCATTTGTCAACCTCACCCTGGCGACTTTACGCAAAGCCGAGTTCGGTTTTTTCGGGGTCGTTGTATAGACACGCACACAAACACCACGTTTCTGCGGGCAATTCTGCAACGCAGGAGTATTGGTGCGCTTAGTAATCTTTTTACGTCTATTCCTGACAAGCTGGTTAATAGTGGGCATGCAAGCAACTCCTTTTATTAATGCAATCAAGCCCCTTCCCTCTTCAGGAAGCGTCCGAGCGTGAAATTTTGATAATTAATCGATCACAAAGAAAAGGTCAAGTAATATCTTCGTTAGTCCTCAGGGGAGGACCGGTACTCCTTTAGTCCGGTTCCAGCTGAAATAAGCCGTCCCATAATGACGTTTTCCTTCAGGCCAGAGAGATCATCAACCTTCCCTGCCATGGCTGCATTGGTCAGCACTTTGGTGGTTTCCTGGAAGGATGCCGCTGAAATGAAGGAATCCGTGGACAGCGATGCCTTTGTCACACCAAGCAGCAGCGGTTCCGCAGCTGCCGGCTGACCACCCTCGTCCATGATACGGTCATTTTCTTCCTGGAATTTCCACCATTCAACTTGTTGATCCAGCATGAAGCGCGAATCACCGGGTTCAGTGATGCGTACACGTTTCAACATCTGGCGCACAATAGTTTCAATGTGCTTGTCATTGATCTTAACACCCTGCAACCGGTAGACTTCCTGGATCTCGTTGACCAGGAAGCGAGCCAGCGCTTCGGCACCCTTCACCCGCAAAATGTCATTGGGCAAACGCACACCCTCCATCAGCGGATCTCCCGCCTCAACCCAGTCGTTCTCATGAACGGTGATGTGCTTTGATTTGGGGATGAGATACTCTTTGGACTCACCAATTTCAGGGGTAACAATAACCCGACGCTTGCCTTTCAGATCCTTCCCGAAACTAACACGGCCGTCAATCTCTGTGATGATGGCCTGCTCTTTGGGTTTGCGGACCTCGAAGAGCTCGGCTACACGAGGCAGACCACCGGTAATATCTTTGGTTTTGGTGGTCTCGCGCGGAATCTTGGCAATAACGGTACCAGCGGTGATCATATCCTGCTCGTTCACCGTGATGATAGAGCCCTCGGGCAACAGATAACGGGCAAACACTTCGCTATCCGGTAGTTTCAGGGTTTTGCCCTTTTCATCCTTGATGGAAATACGCGGGTTCATCTGCTTGGAGGTGTTCATAGGGGTGATAACCTTACTCGCCTTACCGGTGATCTGGTCGACACGCTCCTGCATGGACTCACCTTCAACAACGTCGCCGTATTTAACCTTACCGCCAATCTCGGCCACGATAGGAATCGAGAATGCATCCCAGTCGGCAACAACTGTACCCGGGTCAACCACAGCGCCATCGCTGATACGCAGGACAGCGCCGTAGGGTACCGGGAAACGTTCGCGGTCCAAGCCCTGATCATCAAGCACGGTGATCTCGGCGTTACGGTTCATAACCACCTGCAGCCCTTCACTATTGGTAACCGAATACAGATTCTTATAGCGAATCTGGCCACCACGCTGGGTCCGCACCTCGGCCTGCTCCACAGAACCACGCGCCGTACCACCGATATGGAAGGTACGCATAGTCAACTGGGTACCAGGCTCACCGATGGACTGGGCGGCGATAATACCAACCGCCTCGCCGATGTTGACCATGTGCCCACGGCCCAGATCACGGCCATAACATTTGGCGCAGATGCCTCGTTTTGCCTCGCAGGTCAGCACCGAGCGGATCATGACCCGGTCAATACCCGCAGCCTCAATGGCCTCCACCTTATCCTCGGTAATTTCCTCGTTCATACCCACCAGGATTTCACCGGTGTGCGGATCAACAACATCCTCCAGAGCAACACGTCCCAGAATACGCTCACCAATACGGACAATGACCTCACCACCTTCAATCAGAGGTTCAGCCAGCGTACCACGCATGGTGCCGCAGTCTTTCATGACAATAGTTGAATCCTGCGCAACATCCACCAGACGCCGGGTCAGATAACCGGAGTTGGCGGTCTTCAGAGCCGTATCAGCAAGACCTTTACGGGCACCATGGGTAGAAATGAAGTACTCAAGCACGTTCAGGCCTTCGCGGAAGTTGGCTTTAATCGGGGTTTCAATAATCTCACCCGACGGCTTGGCCATCAAGCCACGCATACCAGCCAGCTGACGAATCTGATCCTTGGAACCACGAGCACCCGAATCAGCCATGATGAAGACAGAGTTGAAGCTCTTGATCTCATTCACTTTGCCGGTTTTATCCGGCATGAACTCGACAGCCATTTCATCCATCATTTCCTTGGTGATCTTGTCTGTAGCCTTTGACCAGATATCAATGATCTTATTGTATTTCTCACCGTCTGTGATCAGACCGTCAGAATACTGCTGATCAACATCCGCAGCCTCCTTCTCCGCAGCCTCGACAAATTCCTCTTTGCGGATCGGGATCTTCATATCATTGATACAGATGGAGATGCCGGCGCGGGTAGCGTTCTCATAACCCAGATCTTTCAGCCGGTCAGCCAGCAAAACCGTTTCCTTAGTACCGCCATGGCGATAGGTGTAGTCAATAAGGAAGGCGAGCTCCTTTTTGGACAGCTCCTTGTTCACCAGGGAAAAAGGCACCATCTCCGGCAGCAGATCACCCACCAGGATACGGCCCACAGTGGTGTCTACCAGACCATTTTTCAGCCGCACTTTCACGCGAGCCTGCAGATGTGCTGCGCCATGATCATAGGCAATACGCGCTTCGCGGGGCGAAGAGAAAATAGCGCCCTCACCCGCCACACCCACGCGCTCACGGGTCATATAATACAAGCCAAGCACAATGTCCTGGCTGGGAATAATAATAGGACCACCGTTTGCAGGAGACAGGATGTTGTTGGTAGACATCATCAACACCCGGGCCTCGACCTGCGCTTCAACGGAGAGCGGCACATGCACGGCCATCTGGTCACCATCAAAGTCGGCGTTAAACGCCGCGCAGACCAATGGATGCAGCTGAATAGCCTTACCCTCGATGAGGATTACCTCAAAAGCCTGCATACCAAGACGGTGCAGCGTTGGTGCACGGTTGAGGATAATCGGATACTCCTGAACGATGTCATCGAGCACATCCCATACCTCTTTGGAGCCCTTCTCAACCATCTTACGGGCACTCTTGATGGTGGTGACATACCCTTTGCGTTCAAGCTGATTGTAGATAAAGGGCTTGAACAGTTCCAGCGCCATCTTCTTGGGAATACCGCACTGATGCAGCCGCAGATGCGGACCTACCACAATGACCGAACGTCCGGAATAGTCGACACGCTTACCAAGAAGGTTCTGACGGAAACGGCCCTGCTTTCCCTTGAGCATGTCGGAAAGCGACTTCAGCGGCCGTTTGTTGGAGCCGGTGATG
>DAIODL010000123.1:0-6401 GCA_036746815.1 Desulfobulbus sp. | reverse complement strand
TTGCAATGTGGGCAATGAGTCAGCATGACAGGCTCCAAAAAATCTTCAATCAATCAAAAAAAGGCTTTACAGGACAATCGCCCATCACATGCCAATGGCAGCATCTGCAGACTGCTCCATCGTCAGATTGGTAATTGTGGTTGTCCGCTGACCACGGGAAGCTTTGATCGTATCAATGCCCCGTTTAATTGAGCTGCGGTGAGAGGCATACAAAATAGCCGCATCCTCACTGATAAGGCCTTCAGTGAAAAGCTCGATCAAATGGGTATCAAACGTACGCATATCAAACGCTGACCCATCCTGAATAACGTTATAAAATGTTTTGTCCTCGGACTCTCCGTTGAGAATCAGATCACGCACACGCAAACTGTTGGACAGAATTTCCATAGCCGCGACACGACCGCCACTAACTTTCGGCACCAGGCGCTGGCTGACAATCCAGCGAAGCGTATCGGCCACACGGTTACGAATTTGCGGCTGCTCATCCTGCTCAAACATACCAAGAATACGGTTAAAGGTACGTCCGGCATCAATAGTGTGCAGCGTGGAAAACACCAGATGCCCGGTTTCCGAGGCTGTCAAAGCGATTTCCAGTGTTTCCCGGTCACGAATTTCACCAACCAGAATGACCTTAGGCGCTTCACGCAGGGCAGCGCGCAGTCCGTTGGGAAAGGTATCAAAGTCTGTACCCAGCTCACGCTGGTTGAAAGTGGCTTTCTTGTGGGGATGTACATACTCTATAGGATCTTCCAGCGTGATGACATGCACCGGGCGCCTCTGATTAATCACATCCAGAATCGCTGCCATGGAAGTCGTTTTACCGGAACCGGTGGATCCGGTGAATAAAATCAGGCCATTGAGTTCGCGTGCCATCTTATTGAATGTGTCAGGAAAATGGTATTTTTCCATGGTTGGGATATCGGATTCCAACTTCCTGAGCACTGTAGAATACTGGCCTTTCTGAGAAAAAATGTTTACCCTGAATCGAGCTCTGCTGTTTAAAGTATAGGATAAATCGCACGACCCCTTGGATACCAGATCATGGAGTAAACGACGATTTTTACCGATCAACCGTAAGGCAAAAACTTCCGTTTGAAAGGGCGTAAGTTGAGTCACCGGGGGGGAGACCTCTACTGGAACCAAGGCGCTATCCACTTCCACCTGTAAACTCTTCCCCACAGTGAGATTAAGATCCGATACCGAGGAATGCCTGCTCAGCATGGCCGTTATCCAATAATTAATCTCTTGTTGTTTCATGTTGCGTACCGGGCTAAATTAATCCACTGAAATTTATCCTCATTAATTAACTGGTATTATTAGGTTCTAGCGTCTGTTTTTAAAAAAACAAGAAAAAAACACCAATCACACGTATTCACTGAGGAAAAACATGGTTAAACCACATACGCTCAGAAGTTCAGTAACGACTGAAGGACGAAGAATGGCGGGGGCTCGCGCGCTTTGGCGGGCCAATGGCATGCACGAAGAACAAATGGGAAAACCCGTTATTGCAATTGTGAATTCTTTTACACAATTTGTACCTGGCCACGTCCATTTGCATGAAATTGGACAGCGTGTCAAAGCAAAAATTGAAGAATTGGGTTGTTTTGCTGCTGAATTTGACACCATTGCTATTGATGATGGTATTGCAATGGGACATGATGGCATGCTCTATTCGCTCCCCTCCCGCGACCTTATTGCTGATTCTGTGGAATACATGTGCAATGCACATAAGGCTGATGCAATGGTGTGCATATCCAACTGTGACAAGATCACACCCGGCATGCTTATGGCTGCCATGCGCCTGAATATCCCGGCTATTTTTGTCTCCGGTGGCCCCATGGAAGCGGGACGGACGGGCGACAAATCCCTTGATTTGATTGATGCCATGATCATGGCCGGCGACACCAGCGTCAGCGATGCTGAAGTGGCGGAGGTCGAGCGTGCGGCCTGCCCCACCTGCGGTTCCTGCTCAGGTATGTTCACGGCTAACTCCATGAACTGCCTCAATGAAGCCCTTGGCCTGGCCCTGCCGGGGAACGGGACGATTGTGGCGACCCATGCCGCCCGGCTGGCACTTTTTGACAAGGCCGCGGAGCGGATTGTTGCCATGTGCGAGGCCTGGTACGGCAAGGGGGATGCCAGCGTGCTGCCTCGATCCATTGCTTCCAAACCTGCGTTCTTGAACGCCATGGCCCTCGACATTGCCATGGGAGGCTCCACCAACACGGTGCTGCACATCCTGGCTGTAGCTTACGAGGCAGGTGTTGATTTTACCATGCACGACATCGACGCCCTCTCCCGCAAGGTACCGCATCTCTGCAAGGTTGCCCCCAGTTCATCTGACCATGTGGAGGATGTCAACCGGGCGGGTGGTATTCTCGGCATTCTGGCGGAACTCGATCGGGGCGGGCTGCTTGATACCAGCGTCGTTCGCGCGGATGGACTCACCCTGGCCCAGGCACTGGACCAATATGATATTATGCGTCCAACCATTTCCGAAGCGGCACGCACACTGTATCGAAGCGCCCCAGGCGGGGGCCGCAATCTGGTAATGGGCTCACAGAACACACTGTACCCGGAGCTGGACACCGACCGGGCCAGCGGCTGTATTCGCAACATTGACCATGCCTATTCCAAGGACGGTGGACTGGCAGTGCTGTATGGAAACATTGCAGAGAAAGGCAGTATCGTCAAAACCGCCGGCGTCGACGCCTCTATCCTGCACTTCACCGGTAAGGCCAAAGTGTATCAGTCTCAGGAAGAAGCCTGTGATGGTATTCTCGGTGGCGAGGTTCAGGCCGGCGACGTGGTCTTCATCCTCTACGAAGGACCCAAGGGTGGCCCCGGTATGCAAGAGATGCTCTACCCCACCTCCTATCTGAAGTCCCGCCATCTGGGCAAGGAATGCGCACTGATTACGGATGGCCGTTTCTCCGGCGGCACCTCAGGGCTCTCCATTGGACACGTTTCACCAGAAGCGGCCAGTGGCGGAGCAATTGGGCTGGTCCGGGATGGCGACACCATTGACATCAACATCCCGGAGCGCTCCATCACACTGGTGATCAGCGATGAGGAAATGCAGGCACGCCGCAAGACGGAAGAGGCGCGGGGAGCCAAGGCCTTTACGCCCAACCGTGACCGGACCATCTCCAAAGCGCTGCAGATTTATGCCCGCTTCGCCGCCTCAGCGGACCAGGGTGCGGTACGCATCCTCGACTGACATAAAAAAACACGTATCGTTTTTCCTGGCCCCTTACCAGGAAAAACGATACGTGCAGATCTTTCCTGCCAGACAGTTCTGGACTTCAACAAAGTGGCGAAGAATTCGCCGGATGCTCTATCAATGACCGGAGAGAAACTCATCCTCACAGATTAACCACACCTCTCGCGGGCGGCACAGCATGCGCAATAGAAAAAGGGCAATATACATTTCCCCAAAAGAGAAAACACATATTGCCCCAATGCGTGTGTTAAGGAATTTTGACAACTTTTTCAGCAGCCGGGCCTTTGGCGCCACTGACCACTTCAAATTGTACACGTTCCCCTTCCTTCAGTGACTTGAATCCCTGTCCCTGAATGGCGGAATAGTGCACAAACACATCTTTTCCCCCATCCTGCTGGATAAAACCAAATCCCTTGGAATCATTAAACCATTTTACGGTTCCCTCTGCCATTGCCTTTCCTCCTTGCATTTACAGCCCAAAAAGCCGACCTGTTACCGGCTTCTGCTCTTTGGTATGTCCCCTGATCCCTTTCCCAATTCCACGTGCAACACACATGGAACAAGATCATGACGACATCCCTTATGAAAACGTATTGTCAATCCCTGTTCCAGCATCGGATTTATAAGTAATCCGAAAACTCCACGACTCTTCCACAGGATTACATCCCGAGTTTGCCTGAGCAGATATCAACTCAACAGTCAGAGCAGTGCAACACAACCGAAACATGGCAACAAACAACCATTACGCCCTCTGAAGAAAGAATCTTCCCCATGGCATTGCTATAGCACACAACTTCTATGCCTACATAGTGGCAGAACCACTGCACCAAAACATATATCAACAAAAGAACAATTTGAGAAACGCGGAATAAAAGAAGAATGACGATTGCTCACATAGGTACGAGCAGAACAATCGTTCCAATGACTGCGCCCTTTCATTCAGACCTCGCTTCCAGCACACCAGGAAAACAAAGGCCGCAGCAAGGACGCGCAAAATAAGTGAAGTACAAAAAGCACTTTAAATACAAGTGTACCACGGAGACTCAAACTGTTTTACAGATTTCAATATACAAAAACGAAAGAACATAAACAAATACGCTTTCTTTCCTCTACCGCAACCCGTTTTAAAACGCCAGATTTTTTTTTAATTTTTTACCTTCCGCTCGTTAAAGCCCCATAATTCCCAGACTGGTATTTCTAAAAACCGCAAAAAACTGTCTTTCGCTCAACAAAAATCACATGGCACACAGCCGGAACAGACTCCTGTTGGATCGCTTTCACACCGCAATCTTCAAGAGTGGATGCCCCATGGCCTCACGCTGTGCCACATAACTCTGGGCTACGTGCCGGGCAATGTTGCGGATCCGTCCGATATAACGGGTTCTTTCGGCCACACTGATGGCCTTGCGTGCATCCAGCAGATTAAAGGTGTGCGAACATTTCAGGCAATAGTCGTAGCCCGGGCGAATGAGTCCTTTTTCCACCAGTTTCAGGGCTTCCCGCTCGTAATTGTCAAAAGCCGTGGACAAATCCTGCACATTGGCTTCTTCAAAATTAAAGGCAGAGAATTCTTTTTCTTCCTGATGAAAAATTTCTCCATAGGAGATCTGTTCATTCCACATAATGTCATAGACCGAGTCCACTTTCTGCAGGTACATGGCGATCCGCTCCAGGCCATAGGTAATTTCCACGGTGATGGGCCTGAGATCCACGGAGCCGGCTTGCTGAAAATAGGTAAACTGGGTAATTTCCATACCGTCGAGCCAAACTTCCCAGCCCAGTCCCCAGGCGCCTAAGGTGGGCGATTCCCAGTCATCCTCGACAAAACGGATATCGTGCTCCAGAAGATTCAGCCCAAAGCGGGACAGACTCTCCAGGTACATGGACTGCACATCCTTGGGCGAGGGTTTGATCACCACCTGATACTGATAATAATGCTGCAGGCGGTTGGGATTTTCACCATAGCGGCCATCCGTGGGACGTCGTGATGGTTGGACATAAGCAGCCTTCCAGGGCTCGGGGCCAAGGGCACGCAGCAAGGTGGCGGGATGGAAGGTGCCGGCGCCGACTTCCATGTCATAGGGCTGCATGATGACGCAACCGGCGGAGGCCCAATAATTGTCCAGCGTTGCAATAATATCCTGAAAATACATAGCAAAATCTTTATGATATTGATTATTGACGGATCATGGCTACAGTTTTGCGGCAATCTACCATAGGCATGCGTCAGGGTAAATGACTTTGTCTGCACATTGTTGGTCGCTCCAGCCCTGGACCACGCCGTATTTTTGCTGCCAGACAGCGGCGGCACACGCGAAAAACTTTTTTATGATCTCCTGACATTCCATGGAACCGCAATTTCTTCGCATCCGCGGCGCGCGTATGCACAACCTGAAAAACATTTCGGTTGATCTGCCGCGCAATAAACTGATCGTCTTTACCGGTCTGTCCGGTTCAGGCAAATCAACGCTCGCCTTTGACACCCTTTACGCCGAGGGGCAACGCCGCTACGTGGAATCGCTCTCCACCTATGCCCGCCAGTTTCTGGGACAGATGGACAAGCCTGACGTGGATCTCCTGGAAGGCCTTTCCCCCGCGGTTTCCATTGAACAAAAAACCACCAGCCGCAATCCGCGCTCCATCGTGGGCACGGTCACGGAAATTTATGATCACCTCCGTCTCCTCTATGCCCGGGCCGGCCAGCCCTATTGCCCGCACTGCCATCAGCCGATCAAGCCGCAGTCCATTCACGACATGATCGACTCGCTCCTCGCCCGGCAGGAAGGGGAAAAAGTGATTCTGCTGGCGCCGGTGATCAAACGCAAAAAAGGCCAGCATGAACAGGTGTTCCAGCGGCTGCGCAAAGAAGGATTCGTGCGCGTGCGCGTGGACGGGGAAATCCGCGCGTTAAGCGAGGATATCACCCTGGAGAAGACAAAATACCACTCCATTGAAGCGGTAATCGACCGGCTGGTGATCAAACCCTCCATCCGCAGACGTCTGGATGAATCGGTGAGCACCGCGGTGGCCCTGGGCGATGGCGCCATGCTGGCCCATTTCCCTGATACCGGCGAGGAGGTGCTCTTCAGCGAATCCGCGGCCTGCCACCAGTGCGGCATCTCCGTGCCCGAGCTCACCACCCAGCTTTTTTCCTTCAACAACCCGCAGGGTGCCTGCC
>DAIODL010000122.1:3912-6426 GCA_036746815.1 Desulfobulbus sp. | reverse complement strand
ACGAGATGTTTTCTTTTCATACTGCTCGGTCACCCACAGATTCTGCTAAGGAACCAAAGAATCACAATCACATTGCCACCTGACATGCTCGCCACGATCAAGAGCAAGGTGCAATCAGGAGCTTATGGATCAACAAGCGAAGTTATCAGGGAAGCTATGCGCTTCTGGGAGAAACAGCAAGAGGAGCACGAGGCACGGCTTTCGCTTATTCGCAGCCGTCTGGTTGCCTCGGCCAAGAGCGGTGAACCTATAGGACTTGACGACGCTTTCAAAGCCATCGAACGGTTACACCACCAGCGAATGAACTTGATGCCGCATGAAAAAATATGACGTTTACCTGATGCCGGATGCCCTTAAAGACCTTGAGGGCATTTACAACTACATTGCAGACAAAAGTGGTTTCCCTGAACGGGCATGGGCCTATATTGAAAAGCTCCGCCAGAAATGCCATGAGTTGGAAAACGCACCCCTTCGGGGACAGCGGCGTGATGATCTCATGGAAAATTTAAGGGTCACCCCTATCGACAAAAAAGCAGTGGCGGCCTTCATCGTGGATGAATCAAAGCAGGTTATTCTCATTCTCAACATCTTCTATGGCGGCAGGGACGACGAAACTCCTCTGTCACATCCTACAATAGATTGACAGTTTTTTTAAGCCACCCCTGTGGTAAGGGGGTGGCTTGTTTATGCACTTCTTCAGGAGTTTTCATTTCCAGACTGAGATGGGGGGGGCGCTGGCAATTTTCAACTTATTCCAGGACGGGACCAAACAGAAGAAGTTAAAAAGCCCTGCACATGGCGCTTAGTGTCTGCTCTGCTGCGCCATTTTCTGGATGGCAGGCGCCAGTGAGGAATGCAGCGCGCCGTGTACCCCGCCGAACTCCTCCGCATAGGCTTTTTTAAGCATTTTCAGGAGAGACAAGATCATCATGAAAATGATCACCGAAAAAGGAGCACCGGCTATAATCGAAGCCTTCTGCAATGCCTGCAGTCCCCCGCTGAGCAAAAGAACCAAGGCAAGAGAACCGATAAAGGCGCCCCAGATGAATTTCATGGTGGTACTCGGATTCATGCTGCCCCGGGCCATCTGCATCGCAACGAAAAAAGAAGCCGAATCTGCTGAAGTAATCAGGAAAAGGAGCAGGTTGAAAAAGACCACATACCCCATAATATCGCCAAATTTAAAACTCGATAGCAACACATAGATCCCGCTGCCCATATCCACTTTCAGGGCAGCAGCCAAGGGGGCTGTTCCATGAATCTGCGCAAATTGTGCGGCACCGCCAACCACGCTGAACCAGACGATGGCGACTACGGTGGGCACCAGAGCCACGCCCAGGATAAATTCGCGCAGAGTACGTCCCTTGGAAATCCGGGCGACAAAACCACCACAGAAAGGTGCCCATGAAATCCACCAGATCCAATAGAAGACGGTCCACCAGCCCAACCAGGGGGTTTTGTTATAAAAATCAGTCCAGAAGGTTGCGTAGATAAAGTTATTGATGTAGCTGCCAGTCGTCTGCACCATGAGATTGAGCAGATCGTTCGTCGGCCCCATCAGCAAAATGAACCCACCCCAAAGAAAGGCAATATACACATTGATTGTACTGAGGTTCTTAATGCCTTTTTCAATTCCCGACACAGCCGATAAAATATAGCAACCAATCAGCACGAGCATAAACAGCATCATACCAAAGGTATTCAGACCGGTACCGAAAATGTGCTTAATGCCGGCATTGATGCTTATTATTCCCAGCCCAAGTGCGGTGCTGACCCCTGCAATAGTGGCAAATGCCGCAAGAAACTCAACAAAGCGGCCAAAAGGACTGCCAGTGATCTTGTCGCCAAACAGCCCGTACAGGGAAATGGAAACATTCATCGGTTTCCCCTGCCGATATGCTGGAAAAGCTATTGCGAGACCAACAAGCGCAAAAATAGCCCAGGCATGCAGCCCCCAATGCATAATGCCTATTTGAATAGCGATGGGCATAGCGGCCGGCGTTTGTGACTTGGCCAGATAGGGGGTGTTCATATAATGCATAACCGGCTCACCTACCGCCCAGAATGCATAGCCAACCCCGACCCCGCAGCTGAACAACATGGCAATCCAGGCGAAATAGCTGAACTCTGGCTTATCATCAGCCTTGCCCAATTTCAAATCCCCATACTTGCTGAAAGCGATATAGGCGCAAACAACAAGGTAAATGGCGACGGAAAGCAGAAAATACCAATTGAAATTAGTGGTAATCGCCTTTTGCATGACCGTTAAGGTGTGATCAAACCTGACCGGCGCGATAAGACCAAACAAGACAGTGGCTAAAGTAATTGCACCGGTGACCCCAAAAAGGACTGGATCCATTTCAGCAAAAAAATTTTTTAATGCTACGGGTGCAATGGATGGAGCAACCGTATTTTGCAGATTATCTGCAGTTTCTTTGTTCGACATTCCTACACTCCCTTTTTTCCGCTTTCTGCGGCATTAAAGTAATAAGAAATCGCTACTCATTATCTATT
>DAIODL010000122.1:0-3812 GCA_036746815.1 Desulfobulbus sp. | reverse complement strand
AATAACAATGTAAAAACAAATAATTACTTATCACCATCAACCAATTACCCTCATGCCGGATTCGGCATACTTGGCCAGAAACACGTCTTTTTTTAAAAAAATATAATAAAACAGTATAGTTACGTTGTGACAAATATGACTATGATGATATCAAGGAAAAGTCATCAGAGATGACGACAAAAATGCAAACAAACAATAAATGGAATGTTGAACACCAGGCACAACCAAGAGCGGTTCTGTGAGGCAGAAGGAAATAAAAGAATGAGGTTAATGCGTCAATGGCACGGATGATTGAACCCAACTTTCCTACCGGAATTGGAAAAGTACAGGCCACGTCTCAACCAGAGAAACCTGTGGACGATACAACTCTTGAAAAAATTCTGGGAAGGAAGCAGCACCTCACTTGCGCTTCTTACATGATGCACAGTGAGGAAAACCCATTTCCACAAGATCTTGCTCAGTAAATACGGTTTCCCCTCATGGGAGGATGCAGATTGCAAGTGCACCATGCAGCAGATGGTGGAAAACTTCACAAAACGCCTGGTAACTTAGTTAGTTACACAGCGAGCTATTTCATTGTTCTAGGGCCTTCCCACAGTATCTCATCCGTGCCCTTGTGAATGCTGGTACTGACCTTGCCATAAAAAATGCAGCGAGGAGTAAGCTGTTTTTTTTGCCGATTCACCATCCTGTTCCTCTTAAACGGGAAGTTCATCCCCCCATTCGTGGAATGCTTCCTTCGCCAATGATAGACCTTCTCAAGGTTACGAAAGAGAGTTTACTCGGCCTCTATCACACGCTGCACAGCACAATGATGCATCAGTTAGCTTTTCAGTGAACCAAAAAAGATTCGGCCGCCGCATTATCACAGTCGTTGCCACCTGCGTTGCATTACGGTGCGGATAAAAGTTCATCCCCGATCATACAAGCTCTCACAAACAGCTGTTCGTGGTGTAATTCCTCCGTCCGGCGCATGAGAGCAGGGAACTACCGGCACGAGTCGGGATCGATGAAAAAGAGTCTTTTGGCTTATCCCGACCAGTTGGTCTGGCTTTGTCAACGCACAAGGGTGGGCCCGATCTCTCAGCGTTTAACGTGCAGCAGCTCCACTTGTCCGAATTTCCAGGACCACTGCTGTGCCCATGTGCCATCAAAACAAAACTTATTTTTAAGACATCAGGTATGCCTCTTGCTTTATCAGGTCAAGGCGTGTGCAAAAAAGCCAATTCCAGACCGGTCTGTCCGGGCTGTTTGGCTGCTGTCATCGCCTTAAGCCCCTGAACCAAGGGTGGGATTGATGATATTTTTTACTATTATTTCAAAAGATTACAGAGAAAACGATCATGATGACAGGAAAAGAACGCATTTTACGTATCCTCGACAAACAAAAAACCGATTGTATTCCCTGGGTGCCCTTTGCTGGCGTCCATGCAGGCACGCTGCTTGGTTACGATGCGGATGAGCTGTACAGCAATGCTGACAAATGCTTTGAAGCCATTAAAAAAGTGAATGAATTGTACAAGCCGGATGGCCAGCCGATCATGTTTGACCTGCAGATCGAAGCAGAGATTCTCGGCTGTGAACTGCTCTGGGCCAAAGATACCCCGCCTACGGTGGCCACCCATCCCCTGGCCGACACTGACGAGATTCCGGACAAGGTTGTCCAGGCCAACGAAGGCCGACTGCCGGTGGAGATTGAAGTGACCCGCCGGGCCAAGGAGGCCTTTGGTGATACCACCGCCCTCTATGGCCTCATCACCGGCCCCTTTACTCTCGCCCTGCACCTGCGGGGAACTGGCATGTTCATGGATATGGTCATGAACCCCGACTATGTTCAGAAGCTCCTTGCCTATTGCAACACGGTATCCAAAACCGTGGCCAAGTATATTATTGAAGCAGGCGTGGATGTTGTTGCGGTTGTTGACCCGCTCATATCCCAGATATCCCCCAAGCATTTTGAAGAGTTCATGCACAAACCCTTCTCGGAGCTGTTTGCCTCCATTCGCGAGCAGGAGCGGAGGTCCTCCTTTTTCGTCTGCGGTGATGCGACCAAGAAACTCGATCAAATGTGCCTGACAGGCTGCGACTCGATCTCCATTGATGAGAACGTCAACCTCGCCGATGCCAAGGCCATCTGCGATAAGCATAACGTCGTTCTGGGCGGCAATATCCCCCTGACCACGGTCATGCTGTTCGGTTCCCAGCAGGATAACATGAAATGCGTTTTGGACCTGATCGACTCCCTGCCCACCACCGACAATTACATTCTGGCTCCCGGCTGCGATCTTCCATTCAACACCCCTCCGGAAAATGTCATTGGCGCAGAACAGGCCGTGCATAACATGGAGGCGGTCAGGGGAATGGTGCACAACTACGAATCCACGGAGATCGTGTTCGAAGGGAAACTCCCAGATTACCAGAACCTGGAAAAACCGCTTGTCGAGGTCTTCACCCTGGATTCCACCGCCTGCGCCGCCTGCACCTACATGCTCGCGAGTGCAATGGATGCCAAGGCTACCTTTGGGGATAAAATCGATGTCATTGAATACATGTACAATGATCCCCAGAACATTGCCCGCTGCCGCGAAATGGGAGTCAAACAGCTTCCCTCGATTTACATCAACGGAGAGCTGAAACATTCCTCCATCATCCCCTCCCGGGACGAACTCAACGCTGAAATCAACGCCGCGCTATGATTCCATACCTTTTTATCACCGGTTTCCTGGGGGCAGGCAAAACCACCCTGCTCAATAATCTGCTCAAACGATATGCCCATCTGAGAATCGGGGTCATTGTTAATGACTTCGGTGACCTGGCCGTCGACAACGCGCTAATTGACAGGGAAGGAGTGACCGGAGAGATCCTGGAGTTACGGGCGGGACAGATATTCTGTTCCTGCCTGTCCGGCCAGTTTGTCGAATCGGTACTCGCCTACGAAGCCATCAAACCGGATCTGCTCCTCATTGAATGCTCGGGCCTGGCCAAACCAGCCACCCTGACTGATATTGTCCGGGTGATTGAGCGGAAGGCCCCGGGCTGTTTCGATTATGCGGGCATGATTGCCCTCATCGATGCCCCCCGCCATGGTGTTCTTGAACAGAGCCTCATGGTGGTGACCGAACAGATAGAGGCCAGTGATCTCCTCTTGATCAGTAAAACGGAGCAGCTGGAACCGGGTCGGTATCAGGAACTGCAGGCGCATCTGCAACGCCAGTATCCCGAAAAGATTGTACTCCCGGTCCACCGGGAGTGCATCGAGCAGGATCTCGTGGCCCTGCTCAAAAACAGGCATGAGGCGTTTTCGCAAATAGATGCGGCCAAGCATGCAGGCTGGGGCGTACTCGGGCGCCCCACGGCCTTTACCCTCACTCTTTCCCCCCGGCCCCTGACGGATATCATCAGCACCCTGCAACCTTTCCATGACCGCTGGTATCGTCTCAAGGGAACCCTGGAGACATCCGACAAAGGGCTCCGCTATTTTGACGGAGTGCAGGGAAATTGCGGCTCGGCGGAATCGGCGGGTGCCGATTAACTCGGCCTGGTGGTCATCACCCATGACCACCAATTAGAACAGGATCTGAAAGCAGCTTTTGGGATTACGCCCGATCCGCAGCCGCTGAATATCAGTATGATCCAGCAGGCACCTTAATCTCGCTTTTTTTCAGTCCGGCGGAATCTGCGCCCCATAAGCATACTCGCGCAAACGTGTGCATCGGTGGGTTCCCGCACGCGGAATATGTGCTCTCTGTTCGGAGGAAGCATGCCTCTGCATTGTATTCAACCGGACTTGGTCTTTTGATTGTATTCTACAT
>DAIODL010000121.1:0-6502 GCA_036746815.1 Desulfobulbus sp. | reverse complement strand
CCATGGAAACAGGAATCGATGGCATCAAATTTGGTGCCTTTGATTATCTCATCAAACCCATCGGCATCGAGCAACTGCTTGTCAAACTCGATGCCGCCTGCAAGCGCAAGAAAGCGCAGCAGAAAAAGCTCGGACAGGCGCAGGGTTCCAGGGGATAACGACGCTGTCACGTTGGGGCGGCGTCTTCATGCAAGTTCCATTAACAGGCCATCTATACAAAGGAGACCATCATGAAATTTTTCCATCAACTGCACCAAGTTTTGATGACCGGGGCGCAGGCCCAGGCCAGGTGGGAGTTGGAGATGTCGACCAACATCCTTAAAAGCCGTAAACGACTGCTGGTCCTCGGATTGCTCATGCTGCCCATCATCATTGGTGGCCTGTGCTTTGCCGATGATGTCGCCACCAAACTGCCGCATTTCATCGGCGGCAAATCAGCCTATTCTCCCTCGCACTACACGGATCTTATCTTTGGTGCCTCGATCCTGGTGGGTGTCTGCGCAGGTTTGATTACCGGCTGTATCGGTGCCGGCGGTGGTTTCATCATCGCTCCCGCCCTGATGAGCGTTGGCGTTAAAGGTATTCTGGCTGTTGGTACGGATCTGTTCCATATCTTTGCCAAGGCCATCATGGGTTCCGTACTGCACCGCAAACTGGGCAACATCTCCGTTTCCCTGGCCGTCTGGTTCCTCGTGGGTTCCATCAGCGGTGCCACGGTGGGCGGCTACATAAACCGCTACCTCTATGACAAGAACCCGGTGTTGAGCGATACCTTCATCACCATCATTTACGTATTGCTCCTCAGCTTCCTGGCTGTCTATGCCATGGCCGACTGGTTCAAGGCCCGCAAAAAAGTCGTGGTTAAAGAGGCTGGCGCCAAGAAGTTTGCTGAAGAGATTTCTCCCATGGGTAAACGGCTGCAGTCCATCAATATCCCCCCCATGTTGACCTTTGACGAGGGCGTTACTCCCGGCGGTCGTCGTATTTCCGCAATCTTTTTGATCATCTCCGGCGCCATTGTTGGTCTGGCCGCGGCTATCATGGGCGTGGGCGGTGGCTTCCTTACCTTCCCCATGTTCGTGTATGGTCTGGGCGTTTCCTCCATGACCACCGTAGGTACCGATATTTTCCAGATCATGTTCACCGCTGGTTATGGTTCCATCGGCCAGTATGCCATCTACGGCTTTATCTTCTACACCCTGGCCATGGGTATGCTGCTTGGCTCACTCATTGGTATCCAGATCGGTTCTCTGGTCACCAAACTGGTTCCTGGTATCACCATCCGTGGTTTTTACGCGCTGACTGTTTCCGCCGGCTTCCTGAACCGGTTATGCGCATTGCCCGGAAAACTCGTGAAGATGAATTATATTCATCTGGACAAGGGATTGCTCAACGTTTTTGACTGGATCGGCAACCTGTCGTTCTTCGGGATTATCATCGTCTTTGCCATCTGGGTTTTCTGGTGCTTCTTTACCCACTTTAATGTTCTCACCGCTGAGGAGGCGAAATAATCATGGCAACCCAAGCTCAATACAAAGCACGCGGAATTGTGATGCTCGTGACGTTTTTTGCGGTGCTGGTGGCTATCTTCCTGCCCATCTATCACCATGCCAATCGTGGCAAAATCAATGGGCTGGATTACCTGGACACCTTTTTCAACGAACTGTCCAAGGGGTCCTCCTATCACATTAATACCCAGCTGGAAAAAGCTAAGAAATATGTTGGTACGTCCCTTTCCACAACCATGAAGATGAAATCAGCTGATGATGCGGCCACTGTGGCCACCTTACTCTCCACCAATGGCCAGACAGCCACGGTTGAGGGCAACAATGTGAAGGTACAGGGTGATTTTGGTAATATGCTCACCGCTATGCTGAAGGATGCGGACCTGATGTTCAAGAACGATGGCGCCGCTGTTTCCAAAGAGTACGGTGGCATGGATGCCAGGAAAGCCCTCTTGGGTTGGTACAATGCCCTGGGCGCCATGGATAAGGACATGACCAAGGACAAGAAGTTTGAGAAGGCTCAGGTTGTACAGAGTGCCATGACCAAGGCCGTGGAACCTGCCTACAATTACTACGGCGTGCAGTCGAAATCGGTGAAGGATGAATTGGGACTGCTCATTGCCGCACTGGTCTTTTATCTGGTGTACACTGTATGGTATGGCTTTGGACTGCTGTATATGTTTGAAGGTATGGGTATCAAGCTGGAACATTGATCGGTTCATGTCACCGGTTATCTCAAATGCTGCAGTGGTGTGGGGCCGCTGCAGCATTTCTTTCAGGGGCTGCCATGTTCAAGAAACTGCTGACCAAGTTTAAGGACACCTTCGGCATATCCACGGTGATCACCTTAAGCGCTGAGGAACTTCAGAGCCTGTTCACGCGTAAGTACCGCCTGTTTCGGGAACTGCTGACCGCCAACAACAATGCGCTGGAAGCCATGGCTGAGCTGGAAACAGCCCTGCATGACGGCCGTACTCTGTCCATGACCTTTATCCGCACCAAGGCCACGGTGGTGACGGTCAATATTTACCGCATGGTGCTCAATCTGCGGCAGCTGGCCGATGGCGGCTATGAGAACCTGGAGAAGAACTTTGTCCATATCCAGGAGCAGATTGACGCTATCATCGACAAACAGATCGTCCTGCCCGAGGGCGACTGGTTTCTGCCCATGGTGCGGGTCAACCGCAACCTGGTGGAACTCACCGGAGAGAAGATGGCCAACCTGGGCGAAGCCGGTAATCTGCCGGGTATTCGTATTCCACCGGGCTTTGTGGTGACTTCTTCTGCGGGTCGGCAGTTTTTTCTGGGAAACCACCTTTATACGGAAATCAACCGCATCTTTCAGCAGACCAATGCCTCTGATCTTGAGGATATGTTGGACAAAAGCGAGGAAATCAAGCGTGTGATCATGAACAGCAGTCTGCCCGAGGAATTGGAGCGGCAGCTGTACGCGCATTTTGATCAGCTGCTGGAGATTGTCGGCAGCGACGTCAAGGTGGCGGTGCGTTCCAGCGCGCTTGGTGAAGATCTGGGACAGGCATCCTTTGCCGGGCTGTATCACACCGAGCTGTTCGTGGATCGCAGTGGGCTTGTGCACGCTTATAAAAAGGTGCTGGCTTCCAAATATTCGCCCCAGGCCATGACCTACCGCCTGGCCAAGGGGTATCGCCACGAGGATATTGTCATGTGCGCCGGCTGCCTGGCTATGATCGACGCGCAGACAAGTGGTATCTGTTATTCCCTGTCCATCAGCGGCCGTCCCGGCACCCTGGATATTTTCTGCTCGCCGGGCATGGCCAAGGGCATTGTGGATGGCACGCAGCAGACCAGTCATTACCTAGTCAGTCGGGATGAGCCGCATGCGGTGCTGGAGCAGGTGCTGGTCACCGATCAGGACAAGGAAGACGCCCCTTTGAACGAGGAGCAGATCAAGGAACTCGCCAAAATCAGTCTGCAGCTGGAGCGGCACTTCGGGCCGCCTCAGGATATCGAGTGGTCCATTGATCAGCAGGGACATGTGATTGTGCTGCAGAGCCGGCCGATCTCCGTGCGCCAGCAGCCAGCCGCGGTTGCCGCGCCGCAGATCATGACGGATGAGCGGCTCCTTCTCCAGGGAGGTGTAACCGGATGCAGCGGCGTGGGCTGCGGTCCGGTGTTTATGGTGCGTACCCATGACGATATGCTCAAGTTTCCCAGAAAGGCGGTCCTGGTGGTGGAACACCCGTTGCCGGAATGGGCGCCGCTGTTGAAACGGGCCGCTGCCATGGTGGCGGAGACGGGCAGCCAAGCTGGGCATCTGGCCACCATTTCCCGCGAATTCGGTCTGCCCTCACTGCTTGCCCTGGACTATGCCGGTCAGGTGCTGCACAACGGTGATATTGTTACCGTGGATGCTGGCAACCATGCGGTGTATTATGGGCAGATTGACGAACTGCTGAACCATCAGCAGGAAAAACGTCCCAATCCCATGGACGGCAGCCCGGTGCAACAGACCCTGATTGATGTGCTCAAGCTGATCGCCCCGCTGACGCTCACTGATCCGACCTCGCCCTATTTTCGGGGCAGTCAGTGCACGTCCATGCATGACATTACCCGTTTCTGCCATGAAAAATCGGTGGTGGAGATGTTTTCCTTTGGTAAGCGCTACCAGTTCGATGAGGGCGCGGCCAAACGGCTGGTGGACAACATGCCGCTTGAGTGGTGGGTGATCAACCTCTCCGATGGTTTTGCTCCGGAGTATGACGCCACAAGTGACTTTATCAATATCAACGAGGTGACCTCCACACCCATGCGGGCCATCTGGGAGGGCATGCACGCCTATCCCTGGGATGGGCCGCCATCGGTGAGTATGCGGGGTATGGGCGCGATTTTTTTCCAGTCCTCCATGAATCCGGCCCTGGATCCGGCGGTTTCCTCTCAGTTGAACCAGAAAAATTATTTTCTGGTTTCGCATAATTATTGTAATCTCAGTGTGCGGCTCGGTTATCATTATGCTATGGTCGAAGCATTTATCAGCAGCCTGCGTATGGAGCGGTACGTGACTTTTCGCTTCCGGGGCGGGGCGGCTGATGAGGTCCGGCGCGTGGGGCGAATCGATCTCTTGGCCAAGGTGCTGGACCGGTTTGAATTCCGGGTGGAGCGCACCGGTGACGCCCTGGCCGCGCGCGTTGAAAAACGCACCCAGAAATTTTTGTTGAGCCGCCTGCAGATCCTTGGCTACCTGACTATCCATACCCGTCAGATCGATATGGTCATGGCTGAGGAAGATCAACGGCAGCGGTATTATCAGAAATTTATTCATGAAATTGAGGCAATGTTAGAACATGACCAATGAGCGCGCCTTCAAACTTGATGCATCCCTGAAAATTCAGCTGCTCCTGGTGGACGATGAAGAGGATTTTCGGGATATTATCCGCAAACGTCTCACCCGCATGGGTATACAGCTGCACTTGGCGGACTGTTGCGCCGCGTGCCTGGCTGTACTTGAGGAACATCCCATTGATGTCATTATCATGGATGTGAGCATGCCGCAGGTGGATGGCATTCAGTGTCTGAAAAAGGTGAAAGAGCGTTGGCCAAAGGCTGAGGTTATTATTCTCACCGGGCACGCCTCCGTGAAGTCCGGGATTGAGGGTATGCAGGGAGGCGCTTTTGATTACTGCCTCAAACCCATCGATGTGCTTGAATTACTGGAAAAGGTTGAGCTTGCGGCGCAAAAAGCGCTTGTCAACCGGGAATCGTGAAACAGTCAAGGCTGAAATCCAGCGAGGCTGCTTACTGAAAATTTCCCTGCATTGCGCTTCCCCCGTGCCGCCGCCATCTTGATGCGGGCCGGGGTATGTATTTTTCTTTTTCCGCAGGCGTCCCAGCTTGACGGTTCCTGGATTTCTGCTATATCGTATTATTATTGAGTGGAAAAAGCGTTTTCCGGTGTGGTCCTGAGCACAGAACAGAGTGGTAGTCAGGTGCTTTTTCGGAAAACAGAGGTTGAACATGCACAGCAGGTGTCGCCCCTCTTGATACAGCAGATCCCACCCATTATCACCCTGACAACGGATTTTGGCCTAACCGATGTCTATGTAGGACAGTTGAAGGGAGCGCTGCTGCAGGGGTGCCCGGAGGCAACATTGGTGGATATCACCCATGCTGTGCCCCGTTGGGATGTGCTCGCCGCCGCAATTTCCATTCATACCAGTTACCCTTTTTTTCCCTCGGGCACCGTGCATCTGGTGGTGGTTGATCCCGGTGTCGGTACCAGCCGGCATATTCTCGTGGCAGAGGGTGATAACCATTTTTTCGTCTGCCCGGATAACGGCATCCTGACGCTTCTTGCCAGGGAGCACAAGTTGACCCTGGTGCGGCAGGTGCCAATGCCGCAGGAACGCGAGCGGCGCGTGAGTCCGACCTTTCATGGCCGCGATATCATGGCGCCGGTGGCGGCCGCACTGGCGGGGGGCAAGGATCTGGCAACGCTTGGCGCTGAATGTTCGCCGGAACAGATTGTGCAGATACCGCTGCCTGCGCCACAAAAATGCACGGATGGTGCCCTGTTGGGGCAGGTGCTGTCCATTGATCATTTTGGCAATGTGCGAACCTCGCTGCACACGGCTGACCCGTGTTTCGACGTCCGCAGTTTTTCTGCCCTGGAAGTTGGTCATCAGCGCATAGAGCGGCTGGTGACAACGTACGGCGAAGTCCCCACAGGCGCACTTTGTGTGCTGGTCGACAGCGCCGGTTTTCTTGAAATCGCAGCAAATCAGGCAAACGCCGCCGCTCTGCTCGGCTGTGTTCCTGAAGATGTGATAACTGTACATTGTGTACTCTCATCCATTTCATCAACGTGAAGCCAAACAAAGGAGGACGTATGAAAAAGTTTTTGTTGGGAATCGCCCTGCTCGGTCTGCTTTTGCCCGCATGCAGTCAGGTTAATATGGGAAGTCCGGGAGCCAAAACCACGGCAACCGGTTATGCCGGCGGCGCTAATTCCGCTGGTGCCA